>CAZPAA010000017.1:0-14576 GCA_964584425.1 uncultured Gammaproteobacteria bacterium
TGATGACCGATTTAATTGGTACAGTCAAAGTCATGTTAGATGCCTACTGCGATGGCACCATTGACCGCTTATTTATTGTCTCCAATAAATTTGTGAATACGATGACGCAAGAGCCTACGATTCAACAATTATTACCCTTCCCTCCCGCGGAAGAAATGGTGCGCGAATATCAATGGGATTATTTATATGAACCGGATCCCCATTATTTATTAGATTTATTATCCACGCGTTATGTGGAAGCCCAAGTGTATCAAAGCGTGGTTGAAAATATTGCATGTGAACAAGCTGCGCGTATGGTCGCGATGAAATCAGCTTCTGATAATGCTGAGAATTTAATTGGCGAATTAAAATTAATTTAAAACAAAGCAAGACAAGCGGCCATTACCCAAGAATTGTCAGAAATTATCAGCGGCGCTGCAGCGGTTTAAATCCCCCTTTGGAAAAGGGGGTAGTGGGGATTTAAAGATCTTTGTGGGCAAACAAACATCTTAAAATCCCCCGCCCGAAGCGGGCACCCCCTTTTCAAAGGGGGATTACTAACGGAATTTACTATAAAGAGGTAAAATATGAGTTCAGGAAATATCGTTGAAATTATCGGCGCGGTGGTGAATGTCGAATTCCCGCAGCAACACGTCCCTAAAGTTTATGATGCATTGCAATTACAAGAAGACGGCCACGCCCTCACGCTTGAAGTGCAGCAACAATTAGGCGATGGCGTGGTTCGCGCAATTGCCATGGGTACAACCGATGGTTTAACCCGCGGCATGAAAGTTAAAAATACCGGCAAAGCCATTACCGTGCCTGTCGGTGAAAAAACTTTGGGACGGATCATGAACGTATTAGGCGATCCGATTGATAAAAAAGGCCCGATTAATTCCGATGAATTCCAATCCATTCACCGTGAAGCACCGACCTTTGCTGAACAAGCAGCCGCAACAGAACTATTAGAAACCGGTATTAAGGTTATCGACCTCGTTTGCCCCTTCTCTAAAGGCGGTAAAGTCGGTCTATTTGGTGGCGCCGGCGTAGGTAAAACCGTGAACATGATGGAACTGATTCGTAATATCGCAATTGAACATAGCGGTTACTCCGTCTTCGCGGGCGTGGGTGAGCGTACGCGTGAAGGAAATGACTTTTACCACGAAATGCGTGAATCAAACGTATTAGATAAAGTATCTCTGGTTTATGGGCAAATGAATGAGCCACCAGGCAACCGTTTACGTGTGGCATTAACGGGATTATCGATCGCTGAAAGCTTCCGTGATAAAGGTTCTGACGTATTATTATTTATCGATAATATTTATCGTTATACACTGGCCGGTACTGAAGTGTCTGCATTATTAGGCCGTATGCCTTCTGCGGTAGGTTATCAGCCTACACTTGCAGCAGAAATGGGTGCGTTGCAAGAGCGGATTACTTCTACAAAAACCGGTTCTATTACATCGATTCAAGCGGTTTACGTTCCTGCGGATGACTTAACCGACCCATCCCCTGCAACCACCTTCTCACACTTAGATGCGACTGTTGTGTTGTCACGTCAAATTGCAGAATTAGGTATTTATCCTGCGGTAGATCCACTGGATTCTACTTCACGTCAACTCGATCCTTTATTGGTTGGACAAGAACATTACGACACCGCACGCGCTGTGCAAAAAATTCTACAACGTAATAAAGAATTAAAAGATATTATTGCGATTTTAGGTATGGATGAACTCTCTGAAGAAGATAAACTCACCGTGATGCGCGCACGTAAAGTGCAACGTTTCTTATCACAACCTTTCTTCGTGGCTGAAGTGTTTACCGGCTCACCCGGTAAATATGTTTCTCTAAAAGATACAATCAGGGGCTTTAAAGGAATTGTTGAAGGTAAATACGATCATTTACCCGAGCAAGCGTTTTATATGGTCGGCACCATTGAAGAAGCTGAGGAAAAAGCAAAAACATTATGAGCAGCAATACCATAAAAGTTGATATCGTCAGCGCAGAAAAGGCCTTATTTTCTGGCGAAGCACAATCCGTAGTCGCCACCGCCGTCGGTGGTGAAATGGGGATTTTGCCGAATCATGCGCCGTTACTTGCTGAATTAAAACCCGGTGAAGTACGCTTGACGATCAGTGCTGATAAAACAGAAATTTTTTATATTTCTGGCGGCATGCTGGAAGTGCAACCGGATTGCGTCACGATTCTCGCCGACACCGCCCTTCGCGCAAAAGACATCGACGAAGCCGCCGCACAAAAAGCCCAACAACGCGCCGAACAAATCCTCCAAGAAAAACACACCGACTTCGACTACGCCAAAGCCCGCGCAGAACTTGCAATGGCCGCCGCACAATTACGCGCGATTCAAAAATTGCGGGATAGGCATTAAACTCTCGTGAGAGCTGGAGTCTGTTGTTGACATTTGCCACTGAGTTTAGCGAGTAAGTCCCCTCTCCCACACTACAATGTTTTTTCAAGGACGGATAAGGAGTGGGGAATTACTCGCTAGATTCAGTGACAAATGTCGACAAACCTTAGTTTAAATCAAAAAATACTATTATTTTCACTAAAAATATATCATCAAATACTATTTATTGCTATAATGCGCAGCATAATGTTTGACCGCCTTGTAAATGCACATTATAATGTACATGAATGTACAATTACTAGAGGCTCACATGCAAACCACCACTTTTACAGAATTTCGTAATAACGCTTCGCACTATTTAGACCTAGCTGAACAAGGAGAGAGCATCGTGATCATTCGCCATGGAAAACCGGTTGCCGAGTTAAAACCTATTGATTCTCAGAAAAAAATCCCGAGTTGGAAAACCGCAGGTCTTAATTTATCAGTTCCTGGAGTAAGTTTGAGTGATGAAATTATAAAGCAAAGAAGAGAAGAAAAAGAGGATTTTGTATCATTCTTTAGAAACTCGCCTCTGTGCGGAGTTGATTTATCCATTGAACGTGACACCTCCTCCACACGCGAAATTGATTTGGGGGATTAAAGTGTATTTATTGGATACTAATGTCGTTTCTGAAACTATAAAACCCAATCCAGAAAAAGCAGTGATTAATTGGTTATCTGCTATTGATATGCATAACCTATTCTTAAGCGTAATCACCTTAGGAGAAGTAAGAAAAGGTATAGAAAAACTCAGAGATCCCATCCGCAAACAAAAAATTATTCAATGGCTTGAAATTGATTTAGTCAATCGTTTTCAGGGAAGATTAATTCAAATTGACGAGAAGGTTGCTGACAAGTGGGGTTATATTTGTTCTTTGCAAACAGTTTCTGCAATTGATGGTTTAATTGCGGCATCTGCAATCGTGCATAATTACAAATTAGTCACCCGTAATGGTAAGGATTTTAAAAATATGACAGGATTAGAGTTAATTAATCCTTGGGAATTATAAACAATAAAAAAGGGGCTATCCCGCCCCTTTTTTTCACGGCCTTCTTTTATTTTGCTGCATCCTTAACTATCGTTGCGGTACATGCAGGATTTACCGTACCGGTTGCCTTATTTTTCTTCCACACATTTAAGGTCGCTAAGTCGGCAGTCGTTTCACCGCAGGTTGAATTGGCATCAAAGAAATCAAACACACCATTACCAGATGAATAGTTTGCTTTCAAGAAATTACCGAAATTAACACCGGGATTATCTCCGCCTACATCAATACCATCTTTTGTATTATCTACGGTTCTATTGTTGAAAAACTCATTCATCAAGCTTCCAGCAGGTGGGGCCGCAGCAGGGTTACGTTGAGATACATTAATACCATTGTCATTTTCTCGGCTGAGGTTTTCTTTTAATTGATGCCCAGAGCCTTGTATTGAAAAGCCATCAATATTGTAACGTGCTTTATTTTCGCTCATCATATTGGTGGTTTGTTTGATGATAGTCGTATCATCAATTTTTGATTCATTAGCACCCATAAATCCCATATTATTTTTTTCTGCCGCATTCAAGGTTAATAAATTATTGTTGATGGGGTTAGGTTGCAGTGCAGGATTAAGCGCGCGAATTCCCACTAAAAATCCAGCACTTGGATCTGCACCCATACTGGTATCAACAATACCACACTGTGCATAGTTAGATTTAAGCAGGTTTTTATTACCCAATACACGGAATCCGACTAAGCATTCTGTCGCTGTTACTTTACCAATTTGATGGTGATCATAACCTTGCACAACGGGTGCAGTGCCGACTTCAACTGCAACTTGGCAACCATTAATATGGCTATTGTGATCATGACCTGCACCATTTAATGTACCTTGCCGGCCTGCCATATGTACACCGATGCTGGCAAGATTATTGGTTGGTACACCTGGGCCACCCACATCTGGAGAATTAGTACAATTAATATGATGACCATTGAGTTTTAACGTCGCGTTGGTACCTAATACCGTAATGGCAGCATTGGTGCCTGCAGGTGCTTGTGAAAAATCACAATTTAAATTTTTGGTTAAATGATACTCTTTATTGTGATCAGTAGCACTGCCTAGAGTTGAAAAGCATTCTATTGCCGAAGCAGCTTCTGCTGGCGCTTTATTTTCAATGGTTGACTCTGCAAGTGCTGCATGAGAATAACCTAAAACTAACAATGTAGTTGCTGTTAATGAAAGATAATGTTGACGCATGACCATACTCCTTATTTTTATTTTTATAGGTATGTAAAGTATAAATGCTTGCGATCAATCCGCCATTTTTTTGACCTATGCTAGGATAGGACCCTCGGGAGATAATAAATAATTAACTGCACGGTCTAAATCATCAAAATGTAAGCCTTGATTTAATTCAGGATGTTCTGACAACGTGCGTATGCCATTGCCGGTTTTGACTAAAATCACTTTGCAGCCGAGCGCTTGACCTGCTTGTAGATCGCGCAGGGAATCGCCGATGACGTAAGTGTTTTGCGCTGGAATATGCCATTTATCGAGTAAGGTTTGAATCATGCCGGGTGCAGGTTTGCGGCATAAGCAATTCGCGTCGGGTAAATGTGGGCAGTAAATGATCTGGTCGATATGACCGCCGACTTCATTTAATAATGTGCGCATTTTATTGTGAATATTTTCTAAAGTTTCGTCGGTAAATAAACCGCGTGCAACTCCCGATTGATTGGTGGCAACGCACACAATAAATCCGGCTTGATTGAGTTTACTGATTGCTTCTAAACTGCCGGGGATTGGCGTCCACTCTTCTGGAGATTTAATAAAATCTTTGGATTCGAAATTGATAACGCCGTCTCTATCTAAAATCACTAAGTGTTTCATTGGGCTACCGGTAAATAAGACATGTCTGCGATTTGGGTGAATAGATCATGTAATTTTTTAAGGATGGCTAAGCGATTATTTTTTAAGACTTCATCTTTATCCATCACTAATACATGATCAAAAAATGCATCTAACGCGGGTTTTAACGAGGCTAAATGCATAAGTGCTTCTGAATAGCGCTGATTTTGACTCAAATTTTGCACTTGTTGTTCTATCGCGTTGACGAGTTTCACCAAAGCTTGTTCTTCAGCTAAAACTAATTTATTTTGATCTATTTGCACCTGCTCAATTTTATTTTGCTTTAATAAATTATTGACCCGTTTGTGAGCCATGGCTAGGCTTGCGGCTTCTGGCATTGTGATAAATTTCTGCAGGGCTTTTGCGCGTAAATAAATATCATAAGGTTTTGTGCAGTGGATTGCGCGTACGGATGCGAAGAGTTCTGTTTGAAAGCCTTGATCTTTTAACCAGGAGTCTAATCTATCTAAGATAAAATCTAGGACTTCGTTTGAATCTAACCTGGATTGCTTCGCTTCGCTCGAAATGACGGTGTAATCTTTTAAATCTAAAAATAATTGTTTCTCGATGATGATGCGTAATACACCGATGGCTGCGCGGCGTAAGCCAAAGGGATCTTTATCCCCAGTAGGTTTTTTACCGATAGAAAATATGCTGATCAAAGTATCGAGTTTATCGCTCATGGATAACACTGCGCCACAGATTGAATTTGGGATCGCATCGCTTGCCCCTATCGGCTGATAATGTTCGCGGATCGCACTCACCAATTCGGGCTTTTGCTTTTCATACTGGGCATAATAGCTCCCCATAATGCCTTGTAATTCTGGGAATTCACCGACCATTGCGCTCGTTAAATCTGCTTTGCATAACAATGCAGCATGACCGATTAACGCTTCATCTAACTTTAATTCCTTCGCAATTTGTTTCGCTATTTTCGCAATGCGCTCGCTTTTATCTAATAGACTGCCCAAGCCTTGTTGATAAATGATCATCGATAAAATATTTAAACGATCTTCCAGCGTTTGTTTTTTATCTTGAGCGAAGAAAAATGCAGCATCACTTAAGCGTGCGCGTACGACTTTTTCATTGCCGGTGATGACTTGCATGGGATCTTGACTTGCAATATTCGCAATGCAAATGAAATAAGGTTGCAATTCGCCAGCCGCATTTGTAACCGTAAATGTTTTTTGATTTTGTTTTAAGGTCAAACTAATCACTTCGGGAGGAAGCGCTAAAAATTCTTTGGAAAATTGTCCGAGTAACGCAACGGGCCATTCGACAATGCTGGTGACCTCATCAAGCAAATCTTCATCGATATTTGCTTTCAGCTGATGTTTTTCGCACAAATCTTTAATTTGTTTTTGAATTAAATTTTTGCGCTTTTCAAAACTGGCAATCACAAAACCTTGGGTTTCTAATAGAGTTTCGTATTGCATAGGATTGGCAATAGAAACGGCAGTATTATGTAAAAATCGATGTCCATAAGTTTCACGGGAAATATTTTGATCAAATATTTTCCCGGCTAAAACTTGATCGCCTAATAATACGACTAGCCAATGCACTGGGCGCACAAATTTGAAAGTATGCGTTCCCCATGTCATGGGTTTTTTAATGGGTAATGCGGCAAGTGCCTGCTCAAGCAAACCTAAGATCACCGCGCTCGTTGCAACCGCACTTTGCGCCTCGATATAAATATAATATTCGCCCTTATCATTTTTGATTTTGCTGAGCGCATCAACGCCCACTTTAAATTTATCTGCAAACCCTTGTACGGCTTGTACCGCTGCACTGACGGGTGGGCCACGATGCTCCAGCGTTTTACTGGGAATATGTTCAGCGATTTGTTTTACTAATAACCCTAAACGTCGCGGCGTCGCAAATACTTGGTGGGAATCGAAGGAAATTTGAAATTTATTCAGCAACGCCAAAAAATGCTCAGCGAATGCACTGCTTAATCCTAATACTGCTTGTGTGGGTAATTCTTCAGTACCGATCTCAATCAATAAATCACTCATGCGGTTTCCTGTTCTTCATACGCTTTGGCGATACTGCACGCGAGTTTACGCACGCGCAAAATATAACGCTGACGCTCGCTCACAGAAATAGCGCGGCGGGCATCGAGTAAATTAAAGGTGTGTGAAGCTTTTAGCACTTGCTCATACGCAGGTAATAATAAATTTTCATTTAATAATTGATCGGCGCTTTTTTCATATTGCTCAAATTGATTAAATAATAATTGCGTATCTGCTTTTTCAAAATTAAATGCCGATTGTTGTCGTTCATTTTGTAAAAAGATATCACCATATGTGACCGGGCCGTTCGATGTATTTGCCCACACCACATCAAACATGCTGTCTTTGTTTTGCAAATACATTGCAAGACGCTCTAAACCATAAGTCAGCTCACCCGTCACTGGATGACACGGCAAGCCGCCGACTTGCTGAAAATAAGTAAATTGTGAGACTTCCATCCCGTTTTGCCAAACTTCCCAGCCCAATCCCCAAGCGCCTAATGACGGGGATTCCCAGTTATCTTCCACAAAACGAATATCTTGGGTTTTGACATCAATGCCTAAATGGATCAGCGAATTCAAATACAATTCCTGAATATTCAAGGGGGATGGTTTTAAAATCACTTGGAATTGGTAGTAATGCTGGGTGCGATTTGGATTTTCACCATAGCGCCCATCGGTGGGGCGCCGACAGCCCTGCACATACGCGCAAGACCAAGGTTTTGGCCCAATCGCTTTTAAAAACGAAGCCGGATGAAACGTGCCTGCGCCCATTTCTAAATCTAAAGACTGCATAATCACGCAGCCCTGACCCGCCCAGAATTGCTGCAGAGCAAAGATTAAATCTTGGAAAGTCTGTGGTGATTGTTTTTGCATGCGATATGATGCCATGTCTATGTATGGAGATCAATATTCAATAATTTCATCCTGCCATAATTGGGTCAAAAAATCACGCCATGGCATGATCATTATTGAAATCTTTTCATCTATTTTTAATACTCTAGGTCGCGCATCTTGCGAGACTACAATGGCTTTTGCCTCAGGATGCTCTTCACAAAATGCAATCAACCCTCTTAAGTCTTGTTGATGCACTTGCTCACTGATTTTAACTTCAATTGCTATTTTTCCTTTACCAATAATAAAATCCACCTCAAGACCCGTTTTGGTGCGCCAGTAGGTAATATCCTGGCGTTTTCTGGAAAGGCCGATGTAGGCAGTAAGTTCCATAAAAATAAAGTGTTCAAACCGCTTGCCTGTTTGCGCACCTTGTAACGAATAAATTTTTTCTTTAGAAAAATACTGAGCAACACCCACATCAAATAAATAAAATTTAGGTGTAGCCAAAATCAAATTACGCTTTACTTTTTTATTATACGGATAAATAAAATAACCCAATAAGGTATCAATCAATATCTGATAATATCCCTGGACCGTTGAGCGATCGATACCGCAATCCCTAGCAATATTATTAAAATTTATCATCTCACCATTTGATAACCCTGCCACATCTAAAAATCTGGAAAACCCAGCTAAATTTCTCACCAAACCTTCATTACGAATTTCATCAGTCAAATATAAATCCACGTAAGCTTGCAGCGAATTAATAATGTACTCTTCTTTCGCCAAATAATGATTGGGGATCAAACCTTGTTGTAATGCTTTTAATAAATCAAAATCTGGGATTTCCGCTGACACTAAAGGATAAAAATGAAGGTTCCAGGCTCTGCCGCCTAATAAATTCACTGCGCTTGCTTTTAATCGCCTTGCGCTTGAGCCACATAAAATAAATTGTGCGTGCGCATTTTCAATTAACCAATGCACTTCATTGAGAAGTTCGGGTACTTTTTGAATTTCATCAATAATAATTGGTTTTGTTAAATCCTCTGGTTTTAGTGCCAATACTTCTTCGCGCAGTAAATAAGGCGCCTTGGTTAACCGAATCAATTCATGACTATCCAACAAATCATAATAAATAGCCTTTTTAAAGCGTTGCTTTAAAAAGCTAGATTTCCCAGTTTGTCTTGCCCCCCATAAAAAGGCAGACTGACGGTCAGGGAGGTCTATTTGGCAAAGTCGATTGTACATGAGCATAAGCTTTTAGTGTGTTAATACAGCAAATAGTAAGGCTAATTGTTGTATATGTCAACATTTGGCTCCCTATCCGTTTTTAGTCAGATACGATATAATCGCTCCTATGAATATCTATCTCAATGGCGAGGCGCAAACCCTCTCTTCAAACCTATCTATACAAGACCTGGTGAATACCCTCGATTTGGCGGGTAAGCGTTTTGCCTTGGAGCTTAATCAGGCGATTTTACCGCGAAGCTTATACATGCAAACGCCATTAAATGATGGCGATAGAATTGAAATTATCCATGCAGTTGGAGGAGGATAAATGAGTGACCGGTTAATTATTGCCAATCGTGAGTTTGATTCACGCCTAATGGTCGGGACGGGCAAATATAAAGATCTGAATGAGACCAAAGCTGCAATTGAGGCCTCCGGCGCACAAATTGTCACTTTTGCGCTGCGCCGCATGAATATTGGACAAAATCAGCATGAGCCGAATTTATTAGATTTTATTTCGCCTAAAGATTACACGATGTTGCCCAATACCGCCGGTTGTTATAACGCCGTGGATGCGGTCAGAACTTGCCAAATTGCGCGTGAATTATTAGACGGGCATGATTTTGTGAAACTCGAAATATTGGGCGATACCAAAACTTTGTTTCCGAATGTGATTGAGACGCTAAAAGCGGCAGAAATGTTGGTGAGAGATAATTTTAAAGTTTTGGTTTATACGACGGATGATCCGATTTTGGCAAAGCAGTTAGAGGAAATTGGCTGTGTGGCGATTATGCCTTTGGCTGCGCCGATAGGCTCGGGCCTTGGTATTCAAAATCGTTATCATATTCGCTTTATTATTGAAAATGCCAAAGTACCGGTGATTGTCGATGCGGGCGTTGGGACGGCTTCTGATGCGGCGATTGCGATGGAATTAGGCTGTGATGGTGTGTTGATGAATACTGCGATTGCTGAGGCGAAAAATCCGGTGTTGATGGCGCGTGCGATGAAATACGCGTTGCAAGCTGGGCGTGATGCGTATTTGGCGGGGCGGATGCCTAAGCGGCCTTATGCCAGTGCTTCTTCCTCCACTGAAGGTTATTTCTTCTAAATGATGCGCACCATTAAAAGTTTTGTGCGGCGCAATGGTCGGATGACTTGTGCGCAACAGTTGGCATTTGAGAGTTTGTGGCCAGAATTTGGCTTAGATATTCCCCCTTTGGAAAAGGGGGGTAGGGGGGATTTAAAGATCTCTGTTTATAAACAAACATCGCAAAATCCCCCGCCCTAACGGGCACCCCCTTTTCAAAGGGGGATCAATTAAGCCAAATCTGGTATTATACGGGGATTTATAACGAATACCTAGCAGAGTCACTCATGACCATATTAAACCGAGCCCCCTTCCCCATAACCCGCATGCGACGCCCAAGGAGCCAAAACTTCCTACGCGATCTTATTCAAGAAAATCAACTACTTATAACAGATTTAATTTACCCAATCTTTATTACAGCGAATTCAACGCAAGAAGCAATCAAAACCATGCCTGGTATCTCACGCATCCCTTTAAATGAACTCGCAAAAGAAGTAGAAGAAATCAAAAACTTAGGAATCCGCGCAGTAGCCCTATTCCCCTCAAGCGCAGCAGAAAAATCCAAAGATGCACAGGCAGCATTTGACCCTAACGGCCTGATTCAACAGGCGATTCGATTAATTAAGCAAACTTGTCCTGACTTAGGCGTAATGTCCGATGGTGCTTTAGATCCTTACACGTTAACCGGCCAAGACGGCCTAAGCGACGAATCCGGCAAAGTTTTAAACGATGAAACCGTAGACGTGTTAGTTCAGCAAGCCTTATCGCACGCCAAAGCCGGCACCGATATTTTTGCACCCTCAGATATGATGGATGGAAGAATCGGCGCAATCCGCCTAGCACTCGATGCAGCCGGTTATCAAGATGTAGTACTGCTCGCCTATTCTGCAAAATACGCCTCAAATTTTTATGGCCCATTTCGCGATGCAGTAGGATCCAATAGCCATTTAGGTAAGCAAAATAAAGCAACGTATCAAATGAATCCGGCAAATAGTGATGAAGCCTTGCATGAAGTTGCGCTAGATCTACAAGAAGGCGCAGATATGGTGATGATAAAACCAGGCCTGCCGTATTTAGATATCGTATCGCGCGTAAAGCATACCTTTAAGGTGCCAACCGTAGTTTATCAAGTCAGCGGTGAATATACGATGTTAAAATTAGCCGCGGAGCAAAAATATTTAGATGAGCGCTTAGCGGTGATGGAAACCATGATCGCATTTAAGCGCGCAGGAGCGGATATAATTATCACTTATTTTGCAAAGCAAATCGCACAGTGGTTAAAGGAGTAAAAAAATGTCAGACTGTTTATTTTGTAAAATCAAAGATAAAACCATACCCGCAACCATTGTATTTGAAAACGATGAATTCATGGCGTTTAAAGATATTCATCCTAAAGCACCGGTGCATTTATTGTTAATCCCGAAAATTCATATCGCAAGTTTGGATGATATTACCCCCGAACACAGCGACATGCTCGCCAAATTATTATTAACCGTGCCAGAAATCGCAAAAGCGCAACAGTTGAATGGTTATCGCACCGTGATCAATACCGGCGCCGGCGGCGGGCAAATTATATTTCATTTACATTTACATATTTTAAGTGGAGGTAGTGATGGGCTTTTCGGGCATTAGTATTTGGCAATTACTCATTATTTTATTAATTGTCGTCGTTATTTTTGGCACAAAAAAAATTCGCCACATGGGTTTTGATCTAGGCAAAGCCTTGAAGAATTTTCGCCGCGGCTTAGATGATAAAAGTGATGACAAAAAAAAGGATGAATAAATGTCCGGTATTGGCTTAGGTGAATTATTGATGGTATTTATGGTCACGGTGATCGTGCTAGGCCCAAAGCGCCTGCCACTCGCACTACAATATTTCAATCGTTTTCTAAAACGCCTCAAGCAAATCAAAACCGCGATTATGCGTGAACTCAATCATGAATAACACGGTTGAACAACTCTTAGAGCTTCGCCAAGTATTATTGCGCTGTTTTTTAAGCGTAGCGATTCTTTTCTTGGGTTTATTATATTATGCAAAACCGTTATACACCGCACTCTCACAACCCTTATTAAAATTTTTACCCAGCAACAGCCAAATGATCGCGATCGACGTCGCAACGCCGTTTTTAGTACCGATGAAACTCGCGCTCACCTTAGCCATTTTTCTCGCCATTCCATTTATTCTTTATCAATTATGGAAATTTATCGCACCCGGTTTATATCAGCATGAAAAGAAATTTTTTATGCCGATATTTTTAAGCAGCCTTAGTTTATTTTATGGCGGAATTTTATTTGCGTATTTTATTGTACTACCGATGACATTTTCATTTTTTGTTTATAGCGCGCCATCAAACGTGGTAATGATGACAGATATTTCCGCGTATTTAGATTTTGTACTCAAGATGTTTTTTGCATTTGGCTTGGCGTTTCAAATTCCAATTTTAATTTTAGTGCTTTGCAAACTGAATATCATCTCCATGGAAAACATCGCACAGATTCGCCCTTACGTGATTGTGGGATGTTTTGTCCTTGGTATGCTGTTAACCCCTCCGGACGTTCTTTCCCAGACATTGCTAGCAATTCCGTTGTGGTTCCTGTTTGAAGTAGGGGTTCTTTTAGCGAAGCATAATCAGCAGCGTAATTAGAATTGATCAATAAAGTCCGCTTTACAATGGGTTTGTCATCAAGCGCTGGCGCTTTATACCAAAACAAAGCCGCTGCTGCCATAAAGATCGCAGGGACAATCACAAACACCAAAGGCGGAAATGCACACGCTGCTCCGAGCGAGAGCGCAACAAATCCCAAAAACCAATAGATCGCTCCACCCGTACCTAATACATTCGTAATAAAATGATGAATTTTTCCGAAAAAAGATTTTTCTTCTTGCTTATAAAAAACCGTCACAAATGAAAGCAAAGCTACGGCAAGCGGCACAATAATCATAACAATCGGCGGAAAAGAAAACCCAAGACCAATCGCTGCAGCAAACATCATTATAAACACCAATGCAAAATCACTCGCTGCCGCCGCCCCACAGATCTTCAACAAAAATATCAAAAATCGAGGCGAATGTTTTTCCTTGCACTTAAATTCAAAAAACGCCCACGCCCCCACCGCAATCGCAATGATCGGCAATGTCCAATGAAAAGCAAGCACTGTAGAAAGACCCAATACCGTGAGCAACACCCCAGAAAAAAAACTAGTCGCCCCCGCCGCGCCCAAGACCTCTAAAATAAATTTTTGTAAGCGCATCCACATTTGAATGCAATAACGCCGGAATAATTCTAAATAATAAAGCGACTCAATAATCGAAAGACTCACCAGTCGCTGACGCCTCTCTACCAGCATGAATTCCCCTAAAACAATGTAATCTAAATAACATTAAGTGAACATCATCCTGATACCCGAGTCCGTACAACTAAATATATCGGATACAAAAAGAAATTATTAAGGGAAAATTATGAAAATCTCTAAAAAAAAATATAAATTAAGCAACGCAAAATCCAACCGAAAACGATTGTGATCCCCCTTTGAAAAAGGGGGTGCCCGTCAAGATCTTTAAATCCCCCTACCCACTTTTTCAAAGGGGGACTACATAGCGGAGCCCGTTTAGACGGAAGCTCGCATTTTGCGTTCTCTATTAAATAATGATTTGTTGTTTCGAAGAAGGAGAATGCTCAGAAGCTAACCCAATAGCCGACGGTTTACTGACCATCTGTGAAGAGGAAGAAAACAAACACAACTTAATTTTTTCTTCGTTATCCCCATACCATTTCATCCCAGAATATGCCATTGCCACCGCCGGCACAACAATAAATACAATCGGCGGAAATGCACACACCGCCCCCAACGCTAACGCCAATAATCCCAACATAAAAAATGTAGCGCCGCCCGCACCTAACACCTGGGTGATAAAACTATGAATAATGCCAAAACCGGTTTCTTGTTTATTGTTATAAACTACCCAACCCGCAAACAAAGCAATCGCAATCGGGACAAACAACATTCCCCAAAATCCCACACCCGCACCCGCGATTAACCCGATAAATGTAAGAAAAAAATGCGTAGCCCCACCTGCGCCCAAGGTTTGCAAAATAACCTTATGCAATAAAATACTTTTTGCCGTCTCACCAAAA
>CAZPAA010000018.1:0-2141 GCA_964584425.1 uncultured Gammaproteobacteria bacterium
TAATGCTGTATGTGTTAATTGTTCCTCTAGTTGGCTTTTTTTTGTTGTGACGATTAGCGTTTGTTAGGTGGGTTTATTGCGCGCTGCTCCTTGACCGGTTTTTTTACCGAGATCATTTTGATCGCCAATCACATCTAATAAATCATCTTGAACTTGAAAAGCCAAACCAATTTTTTCGGCAAAGTGTTGCATGTGTTTTGCTTCTGTAGCATTAACATCACCTGCTGCTAATGCCAGTTGAATACACGCACAGATCAAAGCGCCGGTTTTTAATTGATGAATCTGTTGCAGCAGTGCTAAATCAATGTTTTTCCCGAGCGTTTCTAAATCTAGGGCTTGTCCGCTCGCCATACCTTGCACACCAATTGCGTGGGTTAAAATTTCAATCATGCGTAGTTGTTGCGTGCTGGTCAGATGTGGATTTGATTTTGATAATTGTTCAAATGCCAAAGTTTGCAGCGCATCGCCGGCTAAAATTGCACTCGCTTCATCAAACGCTTTATGACAGGTGGGTTTGCCGCGGCGTAAATCGTCGTTATCCATTGCGGGTAAATCATCATGAATGAGCGAATAAGTATGAACCAGTTCCACCGCAAGTGCTGCGGCATCTAAACATTCAGGCTTAATTTGAAACGCATGCCCGGTTGCATAAATAAATAACGCGCGAATGCGTTTACCACCGGCAAGACTACTGTATTGCATCGCCGCATGTAAACGCTCGCTCGGTGCAGGCAAATTCAAAAATAACTGTTCGAGATTCTGGTTAATTCGCGCAAGAGATTGCTGCAAAAAAGGCGATAAAGGACTAGTCTTCATCGTCTTCTTCATAAAAGGGCTCGGTTGAGAGGCTTTGATTTTGTTCTACTAAGATCTCAACTTTTTGCTCAGCCTCGGTCAGTGCTTCTTGCAACTGCTTTGAGAGCTTCATCCCTTGCTCGAAGTGTTCTAACGATTGCTCAAGGCTTAATTCCCCAGCTTCCATGCGCTTTACGACGCCTTCAAGCTGTTTCAAAGATTCCTCAAAGTTAAATGTTGGTTTTTTTTTCGCTGGCATGTTGGGCTCACAGGTAAAAATGGGAGTTTAAGAGGTTTGAAAAGGGAAATCAACTAGACACGGTCGCTTAAAAATTGCTCTAATCCTACACATTCTATTTGTTTGCTGATTAAATAGCGTTTTTCACCAGGGTAGATTACTTTCATTTCCTTAATACCTAAAATATCAAATGCAGTTTGCATTGATTTTGTTAATGTAGGAGATTGGGTATATTTAAATTCAAATGCGATTCTCTCAAAGCCTTGTACAATCAGTAAATCGACTTCTACTTGATTATGTACAGCCCAAAAGTAACAGCTTTCTTTATCTACTTGTAAATGGCGAATCACACATTCCAATGCAAATCCTTTCCATGATGCGCCTAGTTTCGGATGAGTGATAAGCTCCGAACGGTCATTAATATTCAATAGGGTATGATATAAACCTGAGTCGCGGAAATAAATTTTTTGCGCTTTCACCTGGCGTTTATTGATGGTTTCATGCCATGGCATCAGTTGTCTCACCATAAAAGTTCCGGTGAGAATATCTAGATAATTTTTCATCGTGTGATGTGAAAAACCTAAAGATCCTCCCATTTCTGAAGCATTAAATGTTTGGCCATGATAGTGTGCCAACATCATCCAAAATCTTCTTAAATTTTCTGCAGGAATGTTTATGCCCAAATTCGGGATATCTTGCTCTAAAAAGGTTCGAATATAATCTTTTCGCCAGCGAGTGCTTGTTGCATCAGATTGCGCAAGATAAGCCAAGGGAAAGCCGCCTCGCAGCCAAAGTTCATTGGGATCTTCGAGGTCAAAGTAATTTTCTAGGGGGCCATGGTGTTTATGAAAGTAATCTCTAGCGAGGGTGGTCTTGCCGCATTGTCTAGGGCCAAGAATGGCCACGACTTTGCTGGTCTCAAAGCCCTCTAATATTGCTTGTAGATAATTGTTTCTGAGCATATCTGTGATAATTGGAAGTAATAATTCCAATTATCATGAAAAATGTACGTTATGTAGTTAAGGTGCTGCGGTTATGGACCCATTATTAGGACTACGCAAAATCCTTTGTAGGGACGCAACATGTTGCGTCCAAATGCAAGCAAGAT
>CAZPAA010000018.1:2241-11816 GCA_964584425.1 uncultured Gammaproteobacteria bacterium
CCTACGAAAGATATCAGGGTTTTGCGTAAGTTCCCATTATGAATGATAAAGGTCTACGCAAAATCCTTTGTAGGGACGCAACATGTTGCGTCCAAATGCAAGCAAGATCCCTTATGCGGGGAGTTCGCCATTTCTGGGACGCAACATGTTGCGTCCCTACGAAAGATATCAGGGTTTTGCGTAAGTTCCCATTATGAATGATAAAGGTCTTACAACGCCTCCCAAGGCCTTGACACGGATGGTTTTTTTATGATAAATGTTAAGTTCGTGTTTTTGAACAATTGAGGCAGCGATGTTACTTGTGCACTCTCAAAACCATACCCTATCTAGCGCTGCTGCCGCGAGTCTCCCCCTTTCCCAACGAATGCGAATGTCTGCTTAATATTTTTTGTTTAAGTGGCATTTGATTTTTGTTTTGGGAATTCACAATGAAAGAAGAGCGATACCGTTTATACGCGGAGCGAGTCCAGGAATATTTGGGTTTATTCGCGGATATCACACCTAAAAATGAAGAAGAAGAAAAGTTAATTTTTCTTACTGCGCTGCAGCGCGTGCTTGATAGTAAATTAAAACGGCTGATTGAAGATCCTCGTCCTTTAAGTGAACTGAGAGTTGAGTTACAAGCAACTCGAGATGAGTTTGATGAAATTAATAAAGAAATCCATGTTTTATTAACAATGAAAAAGGATAGGGGATTTATTAAACTTGAGCACGACATCATTGATGCTCTGACAATATTATCTAAGCTGTATGAACAAAATACTGATTATAAGTATAAAGAAGCCATCAGTTTTGAAATCGTCAGGTTGCATCATCAGCTCGATAAAATGGCTAAAATTTCAATAGAATATTCCTCAGAAAAAAGCGCACTTTATGATTTATTAATCGCTAAAGCACAAGCCGCACGTGCAAACAATGATTATTTGCTCAGCCGCGTCGGTAAAGGTAATGGTTTTTTGTATGCGGCATCACAAGTTTTTATCATGGTGGCCCTCGGCATTTTATTTGTTAGTGTATTTGGCCCGGTGGGCTTGGTGCTGGCGCTTCCTATGATGATTATTGGTGCGCCTGTCACTGGCCTTTATAATTGGTGGTTATTTCGCAGCCTCATCGCAAAAACATTAATTATTTTACGAGATTTGTTGTTTACGCCGACGGATGTTCCCTTAACAAAAGCGCAGAAATTTAAATTGGCCGGCGCTTTCTTTGTTTGTCTTTTGAGTGGATTTACTGCTTCGTTTAGTTTTTATGCATTGGTGATGTTTCTGGTCCCTGCGTTTTTAAAATTACTTGGTATTAGTGCATTGGTGGGTGCTTTTGCAGCCGCATCGCCTTGGTTGGTGCCGGTATTACTCGGTATTTGCGCGGTTATTTTTGTCGGCACATTTATTTCTGTTGCGGTATATTTTCTTTATTCTTTTTATCACCCAAGTTTAAGTGGAAATGTTCGCAAAAGTATTAATGAATTTTTTGATGCGCTTTATCTTGATGAAGAAAAGGCGATTGAAGCTAAAATCAATGAACTTTATCAGGCAGCATTCGATCGATATAAATACTATTACGAAGGCGAAGCCTTGCAGAAAAAATGTTTCGATGAGGTGACAGAGAGTACGACCGGCATTGTTCTTATTAAAAATCTAGCCCGAGTTAGAAACGGTGAAGCACATTTGATTAAAAAGCAAGCAAGGTTCACGGACTTTTTGGTGCGCGTGTTAGTGCCACTGATGATCGGGGGCATTGTCTCAGCACATTTATTGGCATTTGCGGATTTAAGTGAATTGATCAGCGAAAAAATAAAAAAGTTGGCAGGGGTTGCGGATTATCTCAGTTGGGGGATCTGCGGGGGTGGTGCCAGTGCTTATATTCCAGTGATTTGCGGGGCGGGTGCAAGATGTGTTATCGACATCCGATTTGATATTAAAAAAGCGCCAGATGACGTTGTCACTTCGAGTGGGTATCGTAGATTCAAAATAGTGGTCGGCATCAATTCTTTTATGAATGGATTAGAAAGTCTCTGGGGCTATATCATGAAAAAGGCAGAAGAGCTGTCTAAATTTGCCCACGAGGCAGGAAAAGTGTTTACCAACCCCTTGGATGCAATTCTCGGGATCATCTTTGCGCTAACCGGTGCTGGGAGCTCGTTTTTTAGTAGCGGATTGCCGATGCAGCCCACGCATTATGATAAAACCCTTGATGAGGCGCGAGAAAACCTCAAACGAGCAGCAGCAAGCGTGCAAGCACTGGATGAAGAACCGGTCAAGTCAAAGCCGAATACAGTTCTGCATAGTTGGAGGGGTCGTTTTGTGAAGAATCAGCTTTCTCGATCAGTGGATTTAAGCCAGACATACAAGATTTGAATGGTTTTTTATTGTAAACTATAGGATTTAAGAAATACTTAACTGAAGAGTTGTTTTTTTGCGATTTTGCACTCATTTGAAACGGAGCCGACTTTTCGGCGGGTGTATTTTTAAAGACCGAATCACATCACAACTCAACAAAAGCGCTCTGGCTGAAGCGGCCGGCCCCCTTTCAAAAGGGGGAAAAATCGCCAGTAGGTGAGTTTTGCGTAAGCATCTGAAATAAACTTTTTATTTGGAAATAAAGCCCTATGCCAGCCATGATCGATCTGCAAGATATTAGTAAAACTTACTTGCATAAGAAAAAACCCTTAGAAGCACTGCACCCCATCAATCTACAGGTGCAAAAAGGAGAAATCTTCGGCATTATCGGCTTAAGTGGCGCCGGCAAGAGCACATTGCTGCGTGTTGTGAATCTGCTAGAAAAACCCACCAGCGGGCGCGTCTATATCGATGGTCAAGAATTAACCAGCGCGAATAGTTTTGAGCTTCGCACCGCACGTCAGCACATTGGTATGATCTTCCAGCATTTTAATTTGTTAAGTTCCCGCACCGCATTTGATAATATCGCCTTGCCACTTAAATTGGCGCACTGGCCACAAGATAAAATCAAAGCGCGGGTAGAAGAATTATTAGCATTAGTCGGTTTATCGGATAAGCAGCACGCGTACCCCAGCCAACTCAGCGGCGGACAAAAACAGCGGGTTGCAATTGCACGCGCGCTTGCACTTTCACCAAAAATTTTATTATGTGATGAAGCAACGAGCGCATTAGATCCGCACACCACGCATAATATTTTGCAATTACTGCAAGAAATCAATCAGAAATTAAATTTAACCATTTTATTAATTACGCATGAAATGGATGTGATTAAAACTATTTGTCATCATGTCGCGGTTTTAGATCACGGACATTTGGTCGAGCAAGGCAGCGTGATTGAATTATTTATTCATCCTACACATCAAGTGACCCAGCGATTTGTATCGAGTTACATGGGATTACAACTCCCCGAAGATTTTATGAAGCAATTACAAGCGAAACCATCGAATAATACTTTACCGGTATTAAAACTTGCCTTCCGAGGAGAGAGCGCATTAAAACCATTAATTGCAGAATTAGTAGATTATTGTAAATCGGGTGTGAATATTTTATTAGCGAATATTCAAGTGATACAACAAGAAACAATGGGTGTCACCATTTTAATGTTGCAACATCCGAGTAAAGAACAAATGGCGATTGAACATTTAAAAGCACAAGGTGTGCATGTGGAGGTATTAGGTTATGCTAGCACAGTTTATTAATGCAACCCTTGAAACATTATACATGGTGTTTGCATCTGGATTGATTGGCTTATTATTAGGCCTTCCTTGCGCGGTATTATTGTATATGAGCGAAACCGGTCATTTTGCCGAACAAACGGCATTTAATCGCGCATTTGGCATGCTGATTAATGCCGTGCGTTCTATTCCATTTATTATTTTGTTGATAGCGATGATCCCCATCACGCGTTTTATTGTCGGCACACCGATTGGCACCACGGCCACCGTTGTTCCTTTATCTCTTGCCGCTGCTGCATTTTTAGCGCGCGTGCATGAAAGTGCCTTAAATGAAGTACCGCGCGGCTTAATGGAAGCAGCAACTGCAATGGGTGCAACAAAAATGCAAATTGTTTGGCGCGTATTACTCCCTGAAGCCATGCCCGGGTTAGTGCGCGGTGTAACCATTACTTTAATTGTATTGATTGGTTATTCTGCAATGGCAGGTGTAGTGGGTGGTGGTGGTCTGGGTAGTCTTGCGTATCAATATGGTTATCAGCGTTTTGATACGAGTGTCATGGTGATCACCGTGATTGAACTCATTGTCATGGTACAATGCATTCAATGGATCGGCGATTATTGGGTAATGAAAATAAGTCATGGAAAATAAGAGGTCAATATGAAGTTTAATAAAATTATTTTTGCGATTATAGGTGCAGCGCTATTAAGCGGCTGTGGAAAATCAGAAGAAAATCCACATAAATTAAAAGTCGGAACCATTGCAGGCCCCGAAACAGAATTGATGGAGGTCGCACGCGATGTCGCATTAAAAAATGCAGGACTTAAAATTGAAATCGTCACCTTCGAAGATTATGTATTGCCAAATGCGGCACTTAATGATGGCTTGATTGAAGCCAACGCAATGCAAACCGAGCATTACTTCGATAAAATTGTAAAAGTGACGGATTATCCATTAGTGAATGCGGGTTATACTTTCATTTATCCGGTCGGTGTTTATTCTTCAAAACATAAATCGATAAAAGAGTTACCACAAGGTGCAAAGATCGCTATTCCGAATGATGCGAGTAATGAGCCGCGTTGTTTATTGGTATTGGCGCAAGCGGGATTGATTAAGTTAAATGATACCCCAACGGGATCTGATTGGTCCGTGATTGATATCAAAGAAAATCCCCATTTATTACAAATTGTGACGATTGATGCTGCGCAATTACCTAGAATGTTGCATGATGTCGATGCTGCGGTGATCAACACGAACTTTGCATTACCCGCAGGTTTGCTGCCAAGTCGTGATGCGATTTTTGTTGAGGAAGTGAATCCGTTGTATGCCAATATTATTGCGGTGAAAAAGGAGCATCAAAACGATCCGCGTGTTGCGCAGTTAGTGGCGGCTTATCAGTCTGAGGAAGTTATAGCAAAGGCGGAAGCGTTGTTTGAAGGTCAAGCGATTCCAGCTTGGAAGTTTTTGACGAAGTAGATTTGAAATCCCCCTTTGGAAAAGGGGGATAGGGGGGGATTTAGAGCTCTCTGTTTATAAACAAACATCTCAAAATCCCCCGCCCGAAGACGGGCATCCCCTTTTCAAAGGGGGATTTATTAACACAACTGCTCAGCAATCTTCGCAATCGATTTACTAGCTAACTTGCTCGCATCCACGCCACTAGATTCCAACACATGACGCAATACAACTTTTGCCATATATAAACGAATTTCACGTGGAAGTCTTGCACCGCGGCCGTTACGATTTTCTTCCCATTCGCGTACGCGAGAGTGGGTATGGGCACTATTTAAGTGTTTATTGAGATCACGCAGGGCATCTGCTAAGGACTTTTGGTTAAATACTAATTCGACTTCTAGCCAGCTTTGCACCAGGGTTTTGGCTTTCATTTTCATCACATACCTCATTATGTTCACATGTTCTTTTTAGGTATGATCCCTCAAGGGTAGGCTGCTTCCATGCCGAAACGAGATCATACCGTAAATGTATATGCGCGTAAAGCCTAAAAACAGCTGAATTTTCAGCCAAAAGCTTGGCGAGGTGGGGAATCTGGCGATGATTTAAAAAGTTTCTCACAATGGTGTTGTGAGAGTTTGAATTGTGGATAAGTTGTGGGTAAGCGGGGTATAATAATAACCATTTGATTTTAATATATTTTTTTTGATGTTTTTGTTTTTTGGATATGGTTTTTGGTTAAATGGGCGACAGGTGGTTAAAATATATACAGAGTTATCCACAAGACTAAAAATTGACACTGGTGAAGAATATTGACGTTATTGTTTGGGAATGCAATAGACGATGCTTTTATCCGAATATCCCCTCATCCGCCCTGCGGGCACCTTCTCCCGGGGGGAGAAGGATCTCTATAGTTAACCACGAGGAATAACGAAAGAGATCCTTCTCCCCCCGGGAGAAGGTGCCCGTAGGGCGGATGAGGGGAGATCAAGATAAACTGCAAAACTCTTCCACTGAAAACAATCCAAACGGGTGGCCTCTTCATTGAAACAATAAATTTTAATCTAACCCCCGCCATTTGTTATAATATCCCTCATGAAATTATCCAACGACCAATACTTAGACCTAATCGGCATACAACAATGGCATTTGCGCGCAAATACGGAATCGTGCAGCCTAACTTTCCTAACCCAACCAGAAAACTCAAACTGGCTATTCATCCTAGAAAAAGCTGAAGCAGAGCAAGATTCAGATTTATTCCGCGCAATTTTAAGTGCAATCAAGCAAACGCCTGACACCATTGCGCTCGCATACTTTGAGCCAACGCAAAAACCGCTAACACAAAATTTTCACGCGATAAAATATATTGTGACCATGGGCGATTTGCCAATTACGCAGCTTGGCATAACAAAGCATCTCTTTCCACCAGAAGTCACCGTGATTCAGAGTGAAAATTTAAGCACCCTGACCGAAGACATGGCATCCAAGCGAAAATTATGGCAACAACTGAAACTCTGTCAGATATAAATGTTCGCCCCATGATGGCGATCGATATTGAAGCTATTGCGACCATTGAAAACAGCGTCTATTTCGCGCCATGGCCGAAAATGGCGTTTTCGTCGATCTTAGGTTTATATCCTGCATTTGTTGTTGAAAAAAATAATCAAATCGTAGGGTATACGATTTTTTCTGAAGTGTTGGATGAAGTGCATATTTTAAATTTTGTGATTGCACCGGTATTTCAGCATCAAGGTTTAGGTCGATTTTTGTTGAAATTTTTGTTGCAGATCCTAATACCGAAAAAAGTGCGACGCGTGAGCCTTGAAGTGGCGATTAATAATCTTTCGGCTATTTCACTCTACGAATCTTGTGGTTTTAAGCGCCAAGGTGTGCGTAAAGAATATTATCAAACGGTAGACGGGCGCGTTGATGCTTTGATTTTGGTATATAAAACGGGCTATAATTAAACTTTCTCATTAATAAAAAGGATGGATCATGCAAAGATGTTTCAAATGGATGTTGTGGGTTGTCATCAGTTTTTCTTTAGTGGCATGTAGCAATCCTAATTCGCCTAAAGGCATTGCAAAATCATTTTGGGATGGTGTATTTGCACAGAATGAAACGATTGTGCGGCAATTTTCTAGTGCTAGCACGCAAAATATGATTGATTTTCATACGTCGCCACATAACACCATGAATTGGAGCGCGATGAAGTTACACCTCGGGCGTACGGATATTGCGGGTAATCAAGCGATGGTGCATACCGTGATTGAAGATACTTCTAATGGCGAAAAATATACGTTTATTACTTATTTGGTTGAAGAAAATGGCATGTGGCGGGTTGATTATGTGCGTACGCGCAAAGCGAGTGTCACCAGTGAAATTTTTGCAAATCTGATTAGTAATTTGAAGAAATTCAATCAAAGTTTGCAAGATAATTACGATGAAACCGTGGTTGGATTTAAAGAAGCAGCGCCGGATATTAAAGCACAGCTTGATTTATTAACGGATAATTTAGCGAAAAGGTTTGAGGCTGCGGGTGCAAACGGTCATCCTCACGCACATATGCAGGAAAGGGTAGAAGGTTTCAAAAATGCAGTGTTAGGCGTTTTTGAGCATAATCCGGATAACACCCAAGCAGCACCTGCACAGACGAAGTAGAAGGAATATGAGATCCCCCTTTGAAAAAGGGGGTGCCCCCCGCAACAAAGTGCGGGGCAGGCTCCGGGCGGGGGATTTTGCGATCTACACATTACTACAAAGCTCTTTAAATCCCCCCTACCCCCCTTTGCAAAGGGGGATCACCCTAACAAATTCGACAACAACGTCGCAATGCCTAAAAAGCTAAAAAATCCTACCACATCGGTAATCGTTGTTAATACCACAGAAGATGATTGTGCGGGGTCTTGCTTACAGGCACTTAGGGTAATAGGCACGGCAGCCCCGGCCATGCTGGCAATAATCATCGAAAAAATCATCGAAAGCCCGATAATAATGCTAAGTCCAGTGGAGCGACTCCAAAGATAGACGCCAAGGCTGGTGGTTAAAGCAACTGCAAGACCGTTGACAATCCCAACACGACATTCTTTAAATAAAATTTTCCACCACTGTTCTGAAGTGATCTCGCGTAGCGCTAAACCACGGATAGTCACGGCTAAGGCTTGCGATCCCGTATTGCCTGATTGCCCGGCAACAATCGGCAATAAAACCGCTAATACCGTATAGGTAGCAATGGTATTTTCAAACAGTCCAACCACACTCGCTGCAATAAATGCAGTTAATAAATTAATTTGTAGCCAAGGCAAGCGCTTTCTAATTGCAAACCAGGGGGGAGATAGTGCACGCTCATCTTTGCTTGCGCCAACCATGGTGAGAATATCTGCGCTCGCTTCTTCGCGGCTGGTTTCAATCAAAGTATCATAAGGGATAAGGCCTAATAATTTTCCTTCAAAATCGATGACCGGTAAATCCGTAATGCGAAATTTTTCTAATATATCGACGACGACATCTTTATTATCCGTAGCTTGGACAACCGCGTAAACAGGCTTTGCCAATTCGCTTAATTTATTATCCTTTTTTGAGAGCAATAAGGTTTGCAAATCCACCATGCTGATTAAATGAAATTCATCATTCACAATGAACACAATACGTCTGGTTTTTGACTTTGGGATTTGCTTTAAATGTTGAATGGCTTGTGCCACATGAACGTGGGGTTGCAGTGCAATAAAATCCGTTTCCATCAGTGCGCCTGCGCAATCACTTGGATATGCCAACCCTTCTTGTAAATGTTTTTTTGTTTTTGGAAGCAATAAATTCAAAATGGATTTTTGTTTGCCTGAAGCTAAGCGCGATAAAACATTGATCGCATAATAATGTGGCAATATTTCTAATATTTTTGCAAATTGTTCTTCTGGTAATTCTGCAACCACTTCAGCCGCGATATCGGGTAATATTTTTTCGAATACGGGAGCGATTATTTCTGCCGAGTATTCGCTTATGATTGCAGCGGTTTTTCTCTTGTAAATTTTGTTGAAAACCTCGGCAGCTTCACTGGGGTGATTGATTAAAAATTTTTCTTGCAAAATCATTTCAATCATATTTTTTTGCTCAAATCATTGATAATATTTTCAGCCGTGTGAGAAAACATCAGCATAATATCTGCAATTGAATCTACCAACTTTTCTTTTTGCTCGCTTGACAATTGATTTTGTATGGCTGCAACAATTTTGTTATATTCAAGTGCGCCCAATAAGACATCATTTTCATTCACAACAGGCAGCACCTGCTCGGTTTTCCAAACATCATGGAACGCGATGGATTTTAACGAAGTATCCGCTGATAGTACGAGCGGACAATCTTGGATAAGGTGACTCATTTTTTCTGAACCGTTTGATATCACCAGATCTTTTAATGTAACCATGCCTTGCAACTGGACTTTATTATCAATGCAAAAAATCCACGGAGTAATGTGTGCTGGAAATTTTCGTAAAA
>CAZPAA010000018.1:11826-14483 GCA_964584425.1 uncultured Gammaproteobacteria bacterium
AGCCATTGCTTGAGCAACATGATGTGCGATGGGTAAAAATAAAACTTCTGTATTCATAAAAGCCCCCACCGTTTGTGGGGAAAAGCGCAGGGCATGTTTGAGTGCCACTTGTTGATTGTTAGGTAGCGCCTCCAGTAGAATTAAACGTAGTTCTTTTGGAATGCGAGTTGCGATGGTTTTTAAAGCATCAAGGGGCAATTCTCGGATAATCTCTTTTGAAAGTTCTAAGGGTAAATGTTGTAGGCATACCGCCGCAATCGATGGAATAAAATAAGGCATCAGCTGAATGATTTGTTTTTTTGATAAATCTTTTAAAAAAAACAAAATATCATCGAGAGAAAATGTTTCAATTTCTCGAGCACATTCGTCTGGGTAATTTTTTAAAAATTCATAAACAATTTCATTATGCATGTTTTTCTGGTTCTATGAGTGTGGTGACATTTTCATAAAAAATATTGCCAGGGACGATAGCCTTACCGTCAGTAGTTTGCAGAACAATCACGTGAGGTTTAATATCAATCACTTGCCCTGTAATACCCGCAACCGTAACCATTTGCCCCATCTGATAATATTGACGCACATTACGCATCGCCAATAAATGACTGATGGTATGACGTGCACCTATCCCAAATGCTAATGATGCGCTGAGCAATACAAACAAAATAATCATTAAGAATAAATAATTAAATAACATCATATTAAAGCCAAGATACTCGAGCGCCATGAGTATGGCAAAGATGATAATAATGATCTTGGATACCCTTTCAAGCGTGCTGGCGTATTGTTCGTTTTTGATGCCATCATAATGATTAATGAGATAGCCGATAAAATTGCTGACAAGATAACCCGTTAAGATAATGAATAAGCTGCCGAATAATCTTGGAAAATAATCATGGAGGAGTAATAATAATCCTGGCCAACCCATGGCACGTAAAATGGTACCTAATGTGAATAAAATAATGATCCAATATATTGTATTGCCGATGATGCTGGGGATGGCTTTGTGAGGGTTGATGTGTTTGATCCCAAGTGAATGGCCAACAGAGATGATCATGCTATCGACGGCGGCGCCGAGTTTTAGAATAATAAATCTTGCTAGCGTTGCGCATAGCCAGCCTAGAATCAACACGACGAGCGCGCCAATGAGGTTGGGCAAATATTCCTTGGCGGCGGTGAGGAGGTCGGCATAATTTTCTATAGCTGATTGGCCCCATTCCATATATTGGCGCATGAAAAATTCCTTTTAATGATGATATGAAAAGTTAATTATAGCCCATGAGCTGCCCCTTTATGAAAGGGGCCTGGTCTAGTTTACATACCCAGCTTAGTGCTTAGTGGGAAGTTAACCGATCTGCCTTGTGGATTTTTAGGTTTATTTTCGCCTGGGAAGGTGAAATTACATGTATTGCGCGTTTTGGCTACTTCACTCTTAATGTAATTTGAAAAGCCATTGTTGATCATCGCATCAGTAGCAACGTTTGCTTTCTCTTGTTCAACATTTAAATTTCTAGTTTTCAGAATAGATTTCTTTGGTGCGGAAAATGCAAGTTTATTTGCTGCTGGCAGTGTATTTTCATATTGTGTAGATTTTTCTTTTTCATCTTTTTTATAAACTTCTTTGTATGCAAAAGCTGCGACGGTTATATCTTCTTTTAGTGCAAGATAAAGTCCTTTTAATGCTTTTGATAATGTCCGTTCATTGCCTTTTTGGTTTTTATTATACCCTTTTTCAAAATAGTTTTTTAATAGAAGGAATAGTTGTACTTTTTCCTGTGCGGTGAGTTGGCGATTTTGTCTATTTTCTTCTGATAGGAATTTTTTAATTGATGATACTAATGTTTTGCTTTCAATACTTTTATTTCTGAATGGATTAAATGAAAATTTATCATAACCATTAATTATTTTTTTAAATCGCTGTTCGTTACTGTTGTTAAATCGCATTTTTTCTGGAATTAATTTTTCTAAAACTGACTCGAACAAGGGAAGTAAATTTGGCGACATTGGTGACATATTTTTGAAAATGTTTACCACTTTATAGAGATCTTGTTGATGTTGTTGATTTTTTGAGTAGATTTGATTTGGTAAAATTTCAATTTTCTCTTTGAGTAGCACAGCAGTCTGTTGCTCATCTTTTGTGTAGAACACGTCATGTTGATAGGCGCAATCAATCAAAGCTTGCGTATAACCGTCTTTTTCTCGAATACTAGCGGAGATAAGGAATGAAAAAGCCTTCTCTTGTGCCTGTGGGTTCATATTACTGCGCACGGCATTCAGAATGATTTCTTTATCTTCAGGGCGCAACTGTGCAAAATACGTGTAAAAATTTTCATTTGATTCTGAGAGTTCTTCAATCAAAATATTAAATAAGCGCTTATGATAGTCGAGCTTCGTTTCATTTAATAACAAGGCCTGCCAGAATAAACATTGCGCATTGTGCGCGGCTATTGGATCTGTACTATTTAAATTGTTTTTAATATAAGCAATGATATGGTTTCTATAATCTGCATCATGGATAGGATGATGATTAGGTAGGCGGGAAGCCTCTTCCCCAAAATTAATTTTATGCTCAACTGAGGCGTTAAATAGGTTTATTCTTGCTGGGTTACTCATATAACCAACATAATAACACCTTAATGTTAAGTGAATATTAAAGAAAA
>CAZPAA010000019.1:0-14026 GCA_964584425.1 uncultured Gammaproteobacteria bacterium
TTATATCCTGTCCCGCCAGAGGGGATATTACACCGAAAATCCCCATCAGGCGCCCGGCGCTTCATGGCTGCAACCACTTTATCACCAACCACAAAACAGCGAATATCACTCCCGCCCGCTTCCGGAATATATTGCTGCACCAAGATATTGGCTTTTAACCCAGTAAATGCATCAATCACGCTCTCCGCCGCTTGCTGCGTTTCAGCCAACACCACACCGCGACCTTGAGAGCCTTCCAGTAATTTCACAACGAGCGGCGCACCCTGCACCAATTGGATCAACTCAGAGACATCCCCAGTTGAATTAGCAAACCCCGTCGTCGGCAAGCCAATATCATGCCGCGAGAGCAATTGCAGCGCACGCAATTTATCGCGCGCACGGCTAATGGCGACCGATTCATTTAAAGAATAGACACCCATCATTTCAAATTGACGCACCACCGCAGTGCCATAAAAAGTAATCGATGCCCCAATGCGCGGAATAATCGCATCAAAATTTTCTAATTTTTGACCTTGATAATGAATGGAAGGATGCTTAGAACTGATATTCATATAACAACGCAAGGTATTAATCACCTGCGTTTCATGCCCGCGCGCTATAGCAGCGTCATACAAACGCTGCGTCGAATAAGAATTCGGTTCACGTGAGAGTATGCCGATTTTCATGAAATAACTACGCCGTAATTTTTTGAATTTGAATGGGTAAATGACTCAAGATTAATTCTTGCAAGTCTAAGGTTTTGCTTGCATTATCAATATCAATGCCCACAATATGGCCCGAGGTATCAAAATCTAATACGACCCCAGGAGCAATTTCTTGACTAGAGGCGCTTTCTTTCGATGATAAATCAATATATAAAGAATCTGTTTCTGAGTAATAATTAATTTTCATTCGATAAATCCTCTGTCAGGAAATGCATTATGGATAGTACGTTTATCTTCCAATGTTACCACACGTAAGATTCGACTACCTAGCGCATCAACTCTACCCCAAAAACGAATACGACCATCACCTTGAATTTCGATCCGAAGGGGACTTTCAATCACTTGAATGCACCAGCTTATATTAATATAGGGCCTTTTGCGAATGACCTCTTGTATAAAATATTGAGTAAATTTATATTTTTCCATAAATTATAGCCTTCCTGTGTTACTCTATCCTGCTATTCCCGCGAAGTTGTACTGCCAAACGCCTCCTGTACAAATTTAACGCGTGCGGTCACATCTTCTTTATGAGTGGTTACGCGTTGTTTAATTAAATCTAAGCGCGGGGCGAGGCCGGTGCGGTTGGCGATTTGGATGGCCAGCCCAGGGCGAGCGTTCAACTCTAACATGAGTGGACCTTTATTGCCATCTAATACCAGATCGACACCAATATAACCTAGGCCGGTTAATTCATAACAACCGGCGCTAATAGAGAGTAATCGCTCCCATCCCGGAATATCCAAACCGGATACAGGATAACCCGTATCGGTATGATGTTCAACTACATGATTTTGCCAAACGCCAGAATGCGTACGGCCAGTGCTGATATCAACGCCTACGCCTACTGCGCCTTGGTGTAAATTTGCTTTGCCAGATGACATGCGCGTGGGTAAGCGCACCATGCTCATCACCGGGTAACCTTGGAATACAATCACGCGAATATCCGGCACACCTTGATAACTGATCTCACGAAACAGCGGATCAAATTCCACGCGGTATTCTATCATCGCTTTATCCGGGTGTCCGCCTAAACTATACATGCCGCTTAAAATATTCGAAACATGATGCTTTAGTTCATCCGGGTGCATTAATACCCCATCGGAACGTTTGTAACTATTGCCGCGGCGGCCCATGATCACCACAATGCCGTCCCCACCGCTGCCTTGTGCGGGCTTAATTACAAAACTGCTAAATGGCGCTAGAATTTGCTCTAATTTTACGACTTGGTGTTCAATTTCAATAACGGCGTACAATTCTGGCACGGCAATATTGGCTTTAATCGCTAAGCTTTTGCTTAATAATTTGTTGTCCACCAAAGGATAAAATTTGCGCGGATTATATTGAGCAATGTACCCGGCATTACGCTCATTCATGCCTAAAATACCCATTTTTTTCAAATTTTTATAAGTGGTCAATGGGCTGATTAGAGAACTTAAAAATTTAATATTCATCTTTTTTGATCAATTCCCTAAAGCGGATCAATTCAGATAAGCGATAACCTTGATAACAGCCGAGTAATAACATCGCGGCAATCACCATTAATAATAATTCTGGGAATACGAAGAATAAGTGTTCCATATAAAGATTACTCATCACCACAAATGCAATTGCTGCGGCGAATAAACTGCCGATGCCTTGTAAGATCGCTTCCCACGCATTGCGCTCTTCCCATACGATAGACATGCGCTCAATGGTCATGGTTAAGATAACCATCGGAAATAATGCAACTGAAAGTCCAGTTTCAAATCCGAGTTGATTGCTAAACACGCTTAAAGTCATCATTAAAATAACGACGGTGCTTAATACGGCAGAGAGTCGCGGGATCAGTAATAATTTTAATTTTTCTAGATAAAATCGCACCGATAAACCTAAAGAGACAATCAACACGAATAATAAAATGCCGTCTACCAGATCTGTTTTTCTAAACGCCAATGCGATCAACACCGGCATAAATGTACCAAATGTATGAATACCGATAAAAGATCTCAATAATAAAATAATTAACGCCCCTATCGGGATCATAATTAATACTTGATACACTTCTTGCGTATGTAGCGGCAAATTAAATAATGAAAACTTCATCAATGCAGAATGATTTTGCAGCGCTTCTTCTTGTGCAATATCGAGTGCATTAAATTCACGTTTAATAAATGAATAGGTAAACTGTGGATTGCGGCCGCCTTCAATGCCTAAAATGGGTTTATTGTCACCATATTGCCAAATTAAAAAATGACTGGGTAAGCCAATACGTGCATTCGTCGGATTAATATAGCGCCAGTCATTTTCAGGGTCCCAAATGCCTAAATAAATTTGTAGCGGCACTTCTTGCTGGCTGTGTTCTGATTGGGTGAGCTCAAATCCATAAACAATGCGATTAACAATATTGGGGCCTTCTTGCGCACTCGGGCCTCTGAGTAAACGTCCTGCAGTGAGCGCAATATTTTCTGTGGAATAATCACGTCCCAATAAAATGCTGGCATTTCCATCGGTTGTATCATTCAAAATTTTAATCACATTCGCGGCAAAACTTAAGCTATCGACGGATTGTTCCCGCGCATTGGTAATAATGGTTTTCTGTGCACTGCGTTGTGCGCCGGTATAAACCATGCGTTCCGCTGTACCTTTATTCGATAAAGTGGCACCTTGATAAGCTTCATCAACATAAAATTGCGCGCGATAGTACAATGTTTGTTTAATATTGGGCGCATGACGAATGGTCCAAATGGATAAACGATTGTCCTTTTCCACATCCACCGTGACACCATAATTGCGTGAGACAAAACTTTCGTCTAAGCGATGAAAATGCGGTTGATTGGGTGGAATAAAAAATTCTACTTTTGCCGAACGTCCGGTGGAGGCATCAAAATTAAGTTTTGCTTCAACCGTCCAAACGCTACTTTGGCCATAAGGCGAGAGTGGTAAATTTAATACATAAACTTTATATAAGAAAACCCATAATCCGATGAGAACTAAAATTCCAACCAGCATCAATAAATGGCGTTGTGTACTCAAGGTGTTATTCCTGTTCTAGTTCTTGCTCTTTTTCAATGACTTTGCACAAGGGCTTGGCCGAAAATACTTCAGCAGGGTCAATCAATATGCCAAATTGCTCCATCGCGGTACGACCCAGTAACATCGGATAAAGGAAGTTAGAACGATCGTTTAGATTAATTTCAACAAGCTGTACTTCGGTGCCTAGGCATAATTCCATCTCAATCACGGGGCGACGCTCGAAGGTTTCACCTTCATTTATTTCAGACTGGCGCTTTTTGATCCGCACCATACGCTTTAAGGGGTAATCGAATTGATATTCTTTCTCAAAATGGCTGGTATCGATCATAAAGCTAACCCACTTTTTGCCATCTTTGTCATAAATCTTAATATCATGGGCATGTAATGAGGAAGTTTTAGCGCCAGTATCCATTTTAACGCTAAGCCTGACACTTTGGTCCATCAGCATGCCGGTTTCTACCCGGCCGACAATATGCAGCTGCTCGCTGGCAAGAGCAATGCTAGTCAAAAACACCAGCATCCATGCCAGATAAAAGGGTAACGTTTTCATATTACTTTTCCGAAATGGAGGAAGAAAATGCGTTCATTATAGTCACTTCTCAATAACCCCGGGCATTATGCAGATAACTAGATCCGTCATTGCGAGGCGAAGGCGAAGCAATCCAGGTTTAAGTGTTTGATTTTACATCAAAACCTGGATTGCCGCGTCGCTACACTCCTCGCAATGACGGACCTTAAAGTATATGAGTTTCCCGGGGTTATTAAGAAGTTACTCATTATATCAGTAACAACTTGTATGGCAAGGAATTTACCCAGGTTTTCTCCTCACAAAGAGGCCTATCCCGGCAAAGCTGTTGCTAAAAAGGCGACTATACTTTTATTTTGCAAAAACGGGGCTGGGGGTAGGTAAGCATGAAAAAATTATTATTTATTTTAAGTCTATGTTTTTGCCTGCCGCTTTATGCAGAACTACCCACCACCATCGAGCCTACGCCATTTGCATTACCCGTACCCGAGCCCACATCACCTGCCATTGTTGAACCTTTAATTGAAAATTTTGAATTAAATACCACGTTAGATGCGCTGTGGGGACCCAAAAAAATTCGCTTTGAGAATATAAAAGATTTACCACAATCCTTTCCGGTATTATGTGAACTCGCCATTCACAAATCCTTATGTCAGGCTAATTTTATGCAAGTGAATACCGACACCGGTGGCTTTATGAAAAACCCCATCGCCCGCTCTGTGCCTATCAGTTATATCGCGATCAGTAATTTTAATAATTATTTTGATTTACAAATCAGGGGCAATACTGCTTGCGCAGTGGATATCTCGTGTAAATACTTAGTCCAGTAATTCGCCCCCTTTATGAAAGGGAGCCGGCGCAGAGGGTTAGCCCCCTTTCGTAAAGGGGGCCGCGCTTCGCGGGGGGATTTCGCGATGCTTATGTAAAACGAAGATCTCAAATCCCCCCGGCCTACGGCCGGCCCCCTTTATGAAAGGGGGCGAATCAATCTCATCCGCCATTGACTTCGCGCATCCACATGCAACACTTGCCAAAGATGCGCGAGCATGGGGCCTAATGTTTCTTCAATCTGCCACGGTGGATTAATTAATAATAAAGAACAACCAATTAAGCCGGGTGAATTTTCGGCCAAATCCACGCAAAATTCAATTTGTAAATATTCTTTAAATCCGCTGTGACGTAAATCATCCGCGGTGTAATAACTGCGTCCAACAATCGGCAACCAAATTAAATACATCCCTTGTGGCCAGCGTTTTACGCACTTAAATAAAGCGCTGCGTAGATGCTCCATTTCATGTTCATCTTCAAATGCAGGATCAATCAGCACTAAACCACGTGATGTCGGTGGCGGCAACACTGCGGGTAAAAATTCATATGCATCGCGCTGATGGATGGCGATGGCATCACTTTTAAAATATTGTTTTAAGTGTTGGTAAGTTTGCGGATGTTTTTCATTCAAAATCATTTTATCTTGTGGGCGTAAGGTTTTGAATGCACACATCGGAGAGCCGGGATATTCAGCCTGATTTTCGATTAATGCTAAATAAGACAAAATACTTGCAGGATGATCGCCATGCGCTTGCAGTAATTTAATAATGCCCGCTTGCGCTTCTCCGGTTTTTTGTGCAAGTATTGTTGATAAATCATAGACACCCTCACCTGCATGTGTATCAATAAAACAATAAGGTGCGGGCTTTTTTTGCAAATAGTAAATGAGTTGTAATAAAACGGTATGTTTTACGACATCGGCGAAACTGCCGGCGTGGAATGCATGGCGATAATTCATCACTTATTCTTCTTGACACTTAAACTGTGCATCGTACAATGTAATTGTAGCGTTGTACAAGGATGAAACTATGCTCACACCCGCACAAACCCGGACTCTTCAATTTATCAAAGATTATTTCGAACGTTACCAGCGCCCACCTAAATTATTAGAGGTGGCGAAGGGGATTGGCATTTCATCTAAAGGGACCGTCAGTCGTTATATCAATTCATTGATAGCCGCTGGATTTTTAGCTAAAGCATCACATCGTCATCGCGGATTAAAATTAATTGAAGCAGAACAAATCGCGATTGTGGGCAAACCTTCAACGTTTATGCAATTCAAGCAATGTCATAGCATGCACATCAAAGACAACGCGCTTATCGACCAAGGCTTTTACCCCGGTGATACTTTATGGTATCAACCCAGTGAAACGGCCAATGTCGGTGACATTGTGATGGCTTATCTTGATAAGTCCACGCCGATGATCAAACGCATTCATTCTATGCACGGAGATTTCATCAGTTTTTGTTCCCCGCACATTGCCGATAAACCCAGAGCCTATGTATCCGATCGCATCACGATTTATGGGATACTCAAAGGTTGGATGCGTAACTACTTGACATCACAGCCTAAAAAAGAAATGATGTAGGATTTCCCCGGCCCTAAGGACTACATCATGCTCAATAATAAGACCAACGGCTGTGCTTTATTAATTACAGGTACCACAATCGGTGCTGGTATGCTGGGCATCCCCTTGAGCGCGATTGGGCTTGGATTTTGGGCCACAATTGGGCTGATGTTGCTGATGTGGCTGCTCTCTATTGCTGCTGCCTTTCTTATCCTAGAAGTCAATCTAGCTGACCGCTTGCACCTACATTTTAATACCATGGCCTTAAAAACCTTAGGGCATGTGGGCCAGCTGGTCATGACCTTGAGTTTCCTTGGGCTTTTGTATGCGCTGACCGTTGCCTATATTAATGGAGGCAGTTCACTTTTATCTGTAGGCTTAAAGCACCTTATCAATTTTGATTTAGCGAAATTGCCGAGCGCCATCATTTTCACCGTCGTGTTAGGCTTTTTTATTTACACCAGCACGCGCGCAACTGATCTATTAAACCGTGGATTTATGGCCATTAAATTTGTTTTGCTGATTTTGGTCGCAGTGCTTTGTGTACCACACATTGATGTGGTGAATTTGATGACGAATAAAACTACGCAACCGCACAGTTTATGGCTTGCGATCCCAGTATTTTTTACTGCATTTGGTTACCAAACCATTATTCCGTCGCTCAGCCAATATGCTGAATTTAATATTCCAGTCTTAAAACGTGCCATCATCATCGGTAGTGGTATTTCGTTATTACTCTATTTGCTCTGGCAAACTTTAAGTTTTGGGATTATTCCGCCAACTGGCAATAACAGTTTTGAAACTTTAGACAGCAACTCAGTTGGTGCGTTTATTGAGCTGATGGGATTTTTAATTAATAAACCCAGCATTACCCTTATCATTAACAGTTTCGCGCATGTGGCGCTGATCACTTCGTTTTTAGGCGTGACATTATGTATTTTTGATTTCTTGCGAGATATTCTGCCAAAAAATAAAATCAATACGCGCCTAAATGTAGCGCTAGTCACCTTTCTACCCCCATTATTTTTAGCCATAGTCGCGCCCCAAGGCTTTACCCAATTATTAAGTTATGCTGCCGCGTTCTTAGCCACCTTAGCTTGTGTGTTACCTGCACTCATGGTTTATCAAATCCGTAAAAACAAAACCGCTACCCTCCCCTATCAAACCCCTGGCGGTTGGTTTACACCTGCTGTAGTCATGCTCATCGGCATTGTGATTATTGTTCTAGTGATAGGCAGTTTATAAGGATAGATGATGCAACCCAAAACAAAATACGTAGCAAAAAAACCCGATGCGCAAGGCTTTATTACTTACAGCGATGCAGAAAATGCAGTATGGCAAACCTTATACAATCGCCAATATCCACTGGTGTCTCTACGCGCACATCCTGCTTATTTAAAAGGTTTAGAAGTATTAGGCTTAAATCATGAACGCATTCCGCAGTGTGTAGAAGTCACAAAACGACTGATGGAAACAACGGGCTGGTCTGTTGCACCGGTAAAAGCGCTGATTTCTTTTGAAGATTTTTTTGCGCTACTGGCGAATAAACAATTCCCAGCGGCCAGTTTTATTCGTATTCCAGAAGAACTCGATTACTTACAAGAGCCCGATATTTTTCATGAATTATTTGGTCATTGCCCCATGCTCACTGATCCGATTTTTGCGAATTTTACGCATGAATACGGCAAATTAGGCTTGAATGCCAGCGCTAAAGAGCGGGTGTACCTCGCGCGGCTTTATTGGTTTACCGTAGAATTTGGCTTAATCAATACAACGGCTGGTACAAAAATTTATGGCGGTGGCATCCTCTCATCCTATGGCGAAACACTTTATGCCTTAGATAGCGATATTCCCGAACGTAAACCATTTGAAACTTTAACCGTGCTAAGAACACCTTATCGGTATGATATTATGCAAACCGTTTATTTCGTGTTAAATAGCTTGGATGATTTATATCAAGTCATGCAGCAAGATCTACGCGCGCTGATTAAAGAAGCCAGCGCACTTGGGATGTTACCGGCCACGTTCCAGCCTAACACAGAAGGTGAAGACGAGGTGCGCAGTTGCTAGCATGCGATGTAGTCATTATCGGCGGTGGCATTGCAGGATTATGGACACTGAATCGTCTGCGAAAGCAAGGGTATCAAGCGATTTTGCTGGAAAAAACTGCCTTAGGCTTTGGCCAGAGCATTGCCTCGCAAGGGATTATTCATGGTGGGATTAAATATTCACTCCAAGGCACGCTCTCACGCAGTAGTGAAAAAATCAGCGATATGCCTGCCATCTGGCAGGATTGTCTAAAACAACAAGGCGAAATTAATTTAAGTGCGGTCAAAATCCTCTCAGATTGTTATTATTTATGCTCACAACAAAAAATAACCCAAAGTGTCACGCAATTTTTTGCTCAAAAAGCGCTGCGAAGTCACAGCACCCGTTTAAAGAAAAATACCTATCCCGATTTTTTTAATACAGATTTATTTACCGGAAAATTAACCCAAGTTGATGAATTAGTATTAGATGTACCTTCATTGTTATACGCGCTTGCAAAACCGATGCTGCCTTTTATTTTTAAAATTAGAGATGTTTTTTTGCAAAATCATACTCTCAACATGATAGATGAAGAAAATAAGGCGCATCCAGTTAAATGCAATCATATAATTTGCACCGCGGGTGAAGGCAATGCCACCCTATCTGATCCAGCGCTTATGCAGAAAAGACCGCTCAATATGGTCATGTTAACAGCAGATGAATTACCCTCACTCTTTTTACATTGCGTAGGCTTAAATACCAATCCGGTATTAACCATCACCAGTCATACGACCCCTGATAATAAGCCCGTATGGTATTTAGGCGGACAATTAGCAGAAGATGGCGTTGATCGCGATGATAACAGCCAAATCAGCGTTGCCTTCGAGCTGATTACACAACAATTCCCGTGGTTCAAACTTAAAAATCCTCGCTGGAAAACCTTACGCATAGACCGCGCAGAAGGCGAAAATGGTGGCAAACGCCCAGAATCGGTGAGTATTGTGCAAAAAGATAATATCATCACAGCCTGGCCAACTAAACTCACTTTTGCGCCACTGCTTGCTGATAAAATTTTGAAATTATTGCCCCCGAGCAGCACGCAAGAGGATATGGCTTCCACGATAGAAGCTTGGCCTAAACCAGAGATCGCAAAAACACCCTGGAGTACATTATGTTAACCCAACACACTTTAGGGCAAACCGAAGTTTTAGTTTCACCCATAGGACTTGGCACCGTCAAATTTGGGCGTAATCAATCGGTGAAATATCCCGAACATTTTGAATTGCCTTCTGATCAACATATTGTAGAACTCCTAAACATCGCACAAGAATTAGGCATCAATACACTCGACACCGCACCGGCTTATGGCACCAGCGAAAAACGTTTAGGCCAATTATTACCTGGTCAACGTAGAGATTGGACAATCATCAGTAAAGTCGGAGAAATATTCTCCAATGGACAATCCAGCTTTGATTTTTCCGCTGATTTTATTGCACGCAGCATCGAGCAAAGCCTAAAAAATTTAAACACAGACTATCTTGATGTATTATTAATTCACTCGAATGGTGATGATGTCAATATCATAAAAGAATACAAAGTATTCGAGACACTAGAAAAATTAAAATCTCAAAAACTTATTCGCGCCTTTGGCATGTCGACTAAAACCGTTGAAGGCGGTTTATTAACCATCAAGCACGCAGACGTAGCGATGGTGACTTATAACCCAATAGTCACCGTCGATAAACCAATAATCGATGCCGCATTCTCACAACATAAAGGTATTTTAGTAAAAAAAGCTTTAGCCAGCGGCTATTTAAATAAAATAGGAACAGATGATCCCGTACAAACCGTAATGAATTTTATTTTCGCAACAAAAGGGATCAGCAGTGTAATCGTAGGAACAATTAATCCTACACATTTAAAACAAAATGTAGATGCAGCAATAAATGCATTCCCTTTTGAAAAGGGGTTGTTGCATAAATCAGGGCATGCTAGTTAGTCCCCCTTTGGAAAAGGGGGGTAGGGGGGATTTAAAATCTTTGATGTATAATCAAACATCTTAAATCCCCCCTACCCCCCTTTTTCAAAGGGGGATCTACTCGAGGGTCCCGTTTTATGCAACCACCCCAATGACTCAAAAGCTAATTCAACTTAAATAAGGATCACAAAATGCCACTGATTTTAAGAATTCTACTCGCAGCAGTCCTAGGCGCCCTTATCGGCTTCACAGCGCCGGAATTTATCGTACGCGGCTTTAATACATTAAGCATGCTATTTGAAAGCTTTATCAAATTTTTAATCCCATTTATTATTTTATTTTTTATCGCTGAAGGCCTGGCGCAACTGCAAAAAAAATCTAATAAAATTATCAGCGCCATTTTATTACTCTCATTTATCTCCACCGTGCTCGCAGGACTAATGGCGGTTTTTGTAGGCCTCGAAATTATTCCATTATTTACTTTCACGTCAGTGGAAATGGCGCAAAGCGGACAATTCCCTCCTTATTTTAAATTACCTTTGAATCCCGTGATGGATGTACTGGATGCCTTGCTTTTAGCATTTATTGTGGGCATTGGCATACAATACATACACGGCCAAGCCACAGAAAAACTTGTTCAAGAAGGCCAAAATATTTTGCAATTATTATTGAAAAGTGTCGTTATTCCAATCTTACCGATTTATATTTTAGGTATTTTTGTGAATTTTTCTGCAAGTGGTATTATTCTCAATACTTTTGCGGGATATATCGGCGTTTTATGTTTAGTGATTATTTTGCAATTCATTTGGTTACTCGTGCTTTATACAACAGCCGGGATCATCAGCAAACAAAATCCTTTTAGCTTACTGCGTAATATGTTACCAGCGTATATGACTGCATTTGGTACAATGAGTAGTGTGAGTACTATTCCCGTTAGCATCCGCTCGATTAAAAAAAATCGTGTGCATGAATCGATTGTGAATGTGACTGTGCCTTTATGTGCAACCATCCATTTATCCGGCAGTATTATCACGATTATTACCTGTAGTTTAGCGGTATTGTTTTTAGTGCCAGGTTTACCGCCGGTGGATTTAGTGCAAATTTTATTAGCCCTGCTGCTGTTAAGTTTTGTGATGATTGCAGCGCCCGGTGTGCCCGGTGGCGCAGTGATGGCATCCCTTGGCGTATTAACCTTGATGTTTGGTTTTAATGAAGATGCAATCGGTTTGATGATTGCGCTTTATATGACTCAAGATAGTTTTGGTACGGCAACGAATGTGACGGGTGATGGGGCAATTAGTGTGATTGTGGATAAACTCAACGAAAAACACATTATTAAAAATGAGTAAACCCTGAAGCTTCGCGCGTATAAGGTTCGCCCTGTTGATAAATACGAAGTCCTGATTTTGCAACTATTTTACCAATCTGCGTGAGTTTAAATTCTTCAAAAACATTTTCAATCAAATGTTTTTGCGATTCATTGAGCGTAAAACATAATTGATAATCATCGCCTGCGGTTAAGGCTAGGTGGTAGGCTTCTTCTGCGTTAATTGATTTTTTCAATTCAGAAGAAAGTGGGAATTTTTCAACAAAAATTTCAGCACCGACATGGCTTGCAGTTAAAATATGCTGTAAATCTTGGGCCAATCCATCTGAAATATCGATTGCTGCATGTGCGTGACCTGCTAATAATTGACCTAATCGTAGTTGTGGCTCTGGACGATTAAATTTCTGCAAAATCGCTGGTGCTATGCTTTGTGCGAGGTCCCGTTTTTTTTGCAGATATTCTAGCGCTAATCCAGCATCACCGATTGTTCCAGAAACATAAATATCATCGCCAACCTTTGCACCACTTCGTAGTAACATTTTATTTGGATCGATTGTGCCTATCACTTGAATGGTTACGCTTAAAGGACCTTTTGTGGTATCACCCCCTATTAACGCTACATGATTTGCCCGCGCAAAATCGAGTAACGATTGGCTAAACGATCTGAGCCAGGCGGCATCAGCCTTGGGTAGGGTTAACGCCAGGGTAAACCAACGCGGTGTTGCGCCCATTGCTGCAAAATCGCTTAAATTAACCGCTAAGGCTTTGTAGGCTAAATCTGCGGGATTGCAATCTGGAAAAAAATGTCGCCCTTCGAGCATCGTATCCACCGATGTCACCATCGTTGCATGATCACAGCGCCAAATCGCAGCGTCATCACCTATCCCTTGAATAATTTCAGGATGATCTTTAAGATGGGGGCTAAAATATTGGTTTATAATGTGAAATTCGTTAAGCATGATAAACGCAGTATAACAAATGAAATCCCCCTTTGGAAAAGGGGGTGCCCGTTAGGGCGGGGGATTTTGAGATATCTGATTGTGCACAAAAGATCTTAAATCTCCCCTACCCTCCTTTTCCAAAGGGGGATTTAACATCAAAGGACTTCTATGCAAAACTATCGTCTTATCATCTCCTGTCCCGACCAAAGCGGGATTGTCGCAAAAATCAGCCATGTGATTGCAAAATATCAAGGATGGATTTTGGAGGCCGATCAACATTCCTCCCTCGAGAATAATTGGTTTTTTATGCGCTATGAGATCAAGGCCAGCCCCATTAAAAATCATTTAACCGATTTTAAACAAGAATTAAATCATCTTGCGAAAACATTACAATTACAATGGCATTTGATCGATCCTAATGCGCCCAAAAAAGTATTATTACTCGCAAGTCGCACCCCACATTGTTTAGTAGAAATTTTACACCGCGTGCACGCACAAGATTTATTGTGTGAAATTCAGGCGGTTATTTCCAATCACGATGTATTAAAAGAACAGGTCGCACAATATCATATTCCATATCATCGGATTGATCCGCATGTTAACCCTGATGCACTCACGCAATTAGTGCATCAATATCAACCCGATGTGATTGTCCTTGCACGTTATATGCAATTGATCCCCGAAGATTTATGCCGCGAATATGCCGGGAAAATGATTAATATTCATCACAGCTTTCTTCCTTCATTCGCAGGCGGAGATCCCTATCAACAAGCTTTTGATCGTGGTGTAAAACTTATCGGCGCAACCTGCCATTACGTCACCCCAGAATTAGACCAAGGCCCCATCATCAGCCAAGATGTGATCGAAATCAGCCATCGCGACAGTAAGACGGATCTTATCCGTGAAGGTAAAGACATAGAAAAAACCGTGCTCGCCAAAGGACTGCGTTATCACTTAGAAGATCGGGTGGTGATTTATGGCAATAAGACAATCGTGTTTAAGTAAAATAATTACCAAATGGTGACTAATTCAGGAATACTCGCAATTTTTTTATCTGAGGTAATGATCCCTGCTCGATGATGTAAGGCGGTTGCAACAATAATGCGATCCGCAG
>CAZPAA010000020.1:0-14002 GCA_964584425.1 uncultured Gammaproteobacteria bacterium
AAAGACGTGTTTCAACATTATTAAAATTTAAGCAAGAACACTATTTAATCGTCAAAGGTGCACCCGAAGATATACTTAACGTATCTACCGCAAGTCAGGGTGAAAAACAAAGCTATCTCGCACAATTTGAAGCATTAGGCGAAAACGGCTATCGCGCGCTCGGTATCGCCTATCGAAAAGTGGAGACGACACATCAAACCGCCATGGTTACCGATGAAACCCAGCTTATTTTTTTAGGCTTTGCAGTTTTTTTAGATCCACCCAAAAAAGATGCAGCGCACACCCTGAATCAACTCAAACAAGATGGCGTACAAATTAAAATTATTACTGGGGATAATGAAAAAGTCACCGCACATTTATGTCAATTATTAAAATTTGATCCAGGACAAATCATGACGGGTGATGATTTAACGCATCTCAGTGATGAAGCACTCAGTCATCGAATTCACCACTCGCACGTATTTTGCCGCATTAATCCTGAGCAAAAAACGCGAATTATTTTAGCACTAAAAACGCAAGGCTTTACTGTGGGTTTTGTAGGCGATGGCATCAATGATGCTGCCGCGCTGCACATGGCAGATGTGGGTATTTCGGTTGAAAGTGCAACGGATAGCGCTAAAGAAGCCGCCAGCTTTATTTTGTTAGATCATAATTTATCGGTGATCCATCGTGGCATTCTTGAAGGTCGACGCGCTGTACTCAATACACGTAAATATATTTTAATGGGCAGCAGTTCCAATTTTGGGAATATGCTCAGTATGGCGGGCTCAGCGCTGATATTACCCTTTTTACCCATGCTTCCGATTCAAATTTTACTCAACAATTTATTGTATGATATTTCACAAACATCGATTCCTTTTGATAGAGTGGATCAAGCTGCGCTATCCAAACCCGTGCACTGGGATATGCGTCATATTAAACACTTTATGGGTGTGTTGGGCCCTATCAGTTCTTTATTTGATTTCATCACTTTTTATGTGTTATTAAAAATATTAAACGCAAATGAAGCATTTTTTCATTCAGGTTGGTTTGTTGAGTCTATGATCACGCAAGTATTGATCATTTTTTCGATCCGCACAACTTTGCCAATGTTTTTAAGTAAGCCTAAATGGATCGTGGTTTTTATGGCGTTACTGATTAGTAGCATAGCCCTATTTTTACCCTTTTCACCGCTTAATACTTGGCTTGGTTTTGTGCCGCTGAATATGGAATTCTTTATCTTCTTATTATTTGCCTTGCTTTTCTATTTTATCTTAGTAGAACTCTCAAAGTGGATTTTTAGACGTTACTTATCGTGATATTAAAATAAAATGGAAAGCACCATTTGATTCGATAATGTTGAATACCGGCCTGCTGTAGAAACTGATCAAGTTCTTTGCGAGTAAAGCCTCGTTGGATCGAAACCAAGCCATCATTTTTTACCATCGAAGAAAATTTTTTAAAAAATGATAATATTTTAAACCCTAGAAAAGCCCAGCGACTGCGATGCAAATCATTGATAATCACGCCTAATTGCGCTTGCTGATAAACTTGCTTTAAAAAATTGACTAATTCTAGATCAGTTAAATGATGACAAAATAAATTACAAAGAATGATATCAAATTTCTGACGGGTAAACTCAGGTGAAAAAATGTCTTGTTCTATAAATTGAATGTCCAAATATTTCGATGTATGTTCTTTTGCATAATCAATAAACACGCGATTGACATCATATCCAAAAAATTGAATATTTTTATTTTTCGCCCATAGTGCCAGCATTTGCAAATTATTTCCACCACCGCAGGCCAATTCAGCCAACGTTATCTGGGATTTTTGTGAAGTTTTATATAACGGTTTAATACCATAGATAAATGCGCGTGCAGACCCTGCATAGTGATTAATCCAGGTTAAATCTTTTATAAACAAAAGCCATTGTGCATGATCTACATTTCCCTCATCCATTATTTCTTTTTCACAGCTTCGATGGGTAAAATCCATTAATCAGTCCCTATAGGTTTCCTAAAATAGATTGTGGCTACAAAACCGAATAGATAACTTTGGTTGGAATAATGCACGAATCCGATGCGCTCTATTTTCTTTTGTAATTGTTTCTGGGTAGGAAACTTATTTAAGCTCGCAGGGATGTAATTGTAAATCGCTGGATTTAAATGAAATAAAATCCCCCAAAATCCGGTCCATAACTTGAGTAAGCGCATTTGCCAGCGTTGCAAGTTTATTTCATCATTTTTAGAAAAGTCTAAAAAACTTGCAACACCACCTGGTTTTAATTTATGCCAAATCATCTGTAATAAAGGGTCCAGATCTGCAGCATTACGTAATGCATAGCCTCCGGTGATAATATCAACACTGCCATCTGCAACAGGCGGATTGGCCATATCCCCTTCAGTCCATTGCACTGATTTCAGCGGATGTTTTGACTGCGCAATCGCTAACATCGCTGGTGTGATGTCAACGCCCATTATTTCTCCCTGTGGATAGCGTGCGGCTAATAATGCACAAATATCTCCCGTCCCACAGGCCAAATCAACACAAACCGGTTTTATTAAATGAGGTAATTGTTGAACCAAATCATTCTTCCAAGCTTTATCGCGGCCAAAAGAAAGACATTGAGTCGCCCATGCATATTTTTTAGCCACCACAGTAAAGAGCGTTTGATTCAATGCACGTTTTGTTTCTGGCGTTTTGAGTGCTTGATTTATAGCTTGAAGTTTAAGCATGGGATACCTTTAATAATAAAGATTCTATGGTTAATCCAGGCCCAAAGGCCATACCAAGAATATTGCAATCTTGTGGATCATGTTTAATCGTTTCTAATAAACGTTTTAAAATAAAAATAATTGTAGTGGACGACATATTGCCGTAATTTTTTAGAATTTCATGTGCTGCGGAGTTTTTCTCATGAACAATATTTAATAAATCTTCTATTCTTTGTAATATCTTTGGTCCGCCAGGATGAATCGCAAACTTGTCAATTTGCGCTAAGTCAAGACCATAAAATTGCATCATTGGTGCAATCAGTTGATTGATTCCGGATGATAATAAATTAGGAATAAATGCTGAGAGCGTGATCTTAAACCCTTCATTTCTAATCGACCACGCCATGTGTTTTTCGCTCCCTTCGATTAAATTGCTATAAAAATTTTCTAGGGTTATTTTTTTCAATGCATCGGGGTTGCTTTGTACTAATACGCAAGCAGCCGCGTCAGCAAATAAGGCATTCGCAATCATTTGATCATCTTGACTATAGGCTTGAAAATGTATAGAACATAATTCAATACTGACGATTAAAACTTTCGCATTGGGCTCAGATCTACAAATAGCATCTGCAGTTTTTAGTGCATTAACCATGGCCGCGCAGCCCATAAAATAAATACAAATCCGTGCAACAGTGGTAGGAATATGGCATGCACGGATGATCTCAACATCTATTCCTGGCGTATACATTCCAGTACAGCTCACTGTAATTAAATGTGTAATGGATTGTAACGTTTCATCTGTTATACCACTATTTTTTATCGCCTTAATACCAAGATCGGTTGCATATTGTTCGTACCATTGCATCCGCTGCGAAATAGAAAATGACAAAGCAAGATAATGATCAATTTCATCGCGAAAATTCAGCACAAAATGCCGAGTATCAATCGCACTTGCCTGATAAATTTTAGTTAATTTTTCTTGCATCGAAGTAGAGAGTTGACTATACCGCAGAAAGTAACTTAATAATTCATCTTGACGAAATTGATGCTGCGGTACTGCAGTACCTAAATGGGTGAGATAACTTTTCCGAGTTTCCATATGATGGCCTCCAAACCCAAATTCTACACTAAATTTTAAATAGCGGTTTAAGATTTTGATAAATACTTTGAAACAATTTTATTTGTTGCTCGTACTTTGACATCAGTGTTTCATCAGGCTCGATCACTTCTTCAAGCGGTGGCGGTGAGAAAACTTTGACGGGATCACCGCCATGTATTGCAAAAAAGGCTAATCTTGCTGCGCCTAAGGCGCCACCGACTTCGGCTTGCTTACGGTATAACAGTGGCCTCTTTAATGCACTTGCTAAAATTTTCCCCCAGTACCGCGAACGCGCGCCACCACCTACAACTGAAATTTCTTTGGGTTCTATCCCTGCATTAAGCATAGCTTGCTGGCCATCGGCAAATGCGAATGCGACACCTTCTAATACGGCTTGCGCAAGATCACTGGTTTTTGTATCTGGATTTAAGCCAAAAAATACACCTTTTGCATGCGGATCAAGATGGGGTGAACGCTCACCCGTTAAATAGGGCAAAAACAATGGCGTATTTTTGCGGATATGTTGCTTTGCATCTGAAAATAATTCTGTGATATCGGATTTATTGAGCAGTTGCGAAAGCCACGTTAAACAACTGGCCGCACTTAAATGCACATTCATTTCATGCCAAAGATTCGGTAAACAATGACACATCGTATGCATGCCGGCCTTAGGATGGGGACGATATTGATCATCCGCAACAAAATAAACACCTGAAGTTCCCAGAGATAAAAATGCCGCGCCGGTTGTAACCACACCCATGCTGATTGCACTCGCAGCGTTATCACCGCCACCAGCGACAACCACACAATCTTCGGCAAGCCCAAAATCATCGGCAATTTCAGGTTTTAGTGTGCCGGTCACTTCAGATCCTTCAAATAATTTGGGTAATTGTGTGATTAAAATTTCCGTAGCTTCAATCATTTCGGTAGAATATTTTCGTTTAGCCACATCGACCCAACAAGTACCTGACGCATCAGATAAATCACTGGCAAAATCCCCGGTTATTTTTAAGCGTAAATAATCTTTTGGTAATAAAATTTTTGCAATGTGTTTAAATACTTCAGGCTCATGCTGTTTTACCCATAAAATTTTAGGTGCGGTAAAACCTGGGTAAATCAAATTTCCGGTGATCTGATGTGCATTAGGCACGCGCTGTAATAATAATTCGCATTCCTTAAATGATCGCTGATCATTCCATAAAATTGCAGGACGCAATACTTCATTATTTTTATCTAATAATGTTGCGCCGTGTTGCTGGCCTGATAAGCCAATGGCGCGCACCTGCGCTAGTTTTTCTGCATGATTTTTTTTAAGCATTTGCATGGCATGTACGGTTGCCTCCCACCATGCATTGGGATCTTGCTCCGACCATAATGGCTGAGGCCTTGAAACGATTAATTCTTGCTGCGCGGTTGCGATGGGCGTTTGCCGCTCGTCCATCAGTAACACTTTAACCCCGGAGGTGCCAAGGTCGATACCCAGATAAAAATCAGGTTGCATATTCCCTCCCTTTTTGCGACGCAGACAAACCCCAAATAACTGCTAAACTTTAAGCATTTCACCCTGCTGGGATAATCATCATGAACATAAAATGGCTGGTCGGTTTATTCACAAGTTTTATTTTCTTTAGCAGCATTGCGCATGCGCTGCAACTAAACGGGCCGCTTTTACCCTCCCATCGAATTGTGGCATATTATGGTAACTTTTACTCGCCAAAAATGGGCGTTTTGGGCCAATATCCAGAGGATCAAGTCATCAAAATGTTGAATGCCGAAGTGGATAAATGGCGCAAGTCTGAGCCCAAGGAGCCGGTTATCCCTGCGATTGATTATATCGCCGTTGTCGCGCAAGGCAGCCCAGGTTCTGATGGCAAATACCGTCTACGTATGCCCGATAGTCAAATTCAAAAAGCCATTCAGATGACGAATAAAATCAATGGCATTTTGTTTCTTGATGTGCAAGTCGGGCTTAGTAATCTCCAAGAAGAATTACCACGCTTAACGTCTTATTTGCAATCACCAAATACTATGCTCGCGATCGACCCTGAATTTTCGATGAAATCAGGGAAAAAACCGGGTAAGCAAATTGGTACACTGGATGCGAGCGACATTAACTATGCCATCAACTTTTTAGCGCAAATTGTGCGGGAACATAAACTGCCACCGAAAATTTTGATTGTGCATCGTTTTACCGAGCATATGGTCACTGGCGCGAATAAAATTAAGCCTGTGCCCGAAGTGCAAGTGGTGATGGATATGGATGGATGGGGTGCACAATCTTTGAAAACAGATTCGTATAATAGTTATATCGCACGCGAGCCGGTAGAATATACAGGGATTAAATTATTTTATATTAACGATCGTAAACCACCGAGCACGGGACTTTTCACGCCTGAGCAGATTGAAAAGTTTAAGCCGGATCCTTTGTATATTTTGTATCAATAATAAACTCCCTCTTTGAAAAGGGAATGTTGCATAAATAAGGGGCATGCAAGATAGTCCCCCTTTGGAAAAGGGGGGTAGGGGGGATTTAAAGATCTTTGTGTATAAACAAACATCTCAAAATCCCCCGCCCGAAACGGGCACCCCCTTTATAAAGGGGGGCCTACTCGAGGATCCAGATTTATGCAATAACGACCTTTTTCAAAGGGCGATACTAACAGAAGGGATCTCAACATTCGGATCAACATCCGCCTTATAATCAACGCCATCCATATCAAACCCAAACAAGCGCCGAAATTCACGTCGATAACCATTCAGATCAGTCATGCTTTCAATATTATTGGAATCAACAATATCCCACAGCGCAAAAATTTCTTGCTGGATCTGCGGCTGCATTTCTAAATCATCCATCCGAATCAAACCCTCACTATCACGCGCAACGGGATGGGCTGCATACAAACTGGTTTGATATAAACGCACGATTTGCTCAATACAGCCTTCATGCGTATTCTGCTGTTTCATTAATTTAAATAATAAAGAAATATATAAAGGTACAACTGGGATCGCAGCCGAGGCTTGCGTCACCAGCGCTTTATTCACAGAAATAACCGCTTCACCATTAAGACTGGCGAGTTCTTTTGTGATGTTTTCTGCGGTTTTGTGTAAATGATTTTTTGCTTGTCCAATCGATCCTTCTTTATAAATTGGATAGGTAAGTTTTGGACCGATATAAGAATACGCAACAGTTTTAATTCCAAGTGCCAATAAATTTTTATCAGATAGAAAGGTTATCAATCGCTTCCAACACTCACCACCCATCACCACAACGGTATGATTGATTTCTGCAGGTGTTGCAGGTTCAATGGTAACGGTTTTCACTTCGCCAGAAAAAGGATCCACCGTTTTATTGGTATAGGCTTGTGCTAGCGGTTTTAATACGGATGAAAACACTTCGCCTGTTTTATAGTGCGTACGCCGTGGGGAGGCCAAGCTATAAATAATTAAATCAACTTGTCCTAAATCTTTACGAATCAGTTCAGCCGTTTGTTGTTTAATCTCATCAGAAAACGCATCGCCATTAATACTTTTTGCATAAAGACCCGCTTTTTTTGCAAATTTTTCAAACGCAGCGGTGTTATACCATCCCGCACTTGCTGTACGTTTTTCTGCAGCGGGTCGCTCAAAAAACACCCCTATCGTTTTCGCCCCACCACCAAAGCTTGCAGCAATCCGACTCGCCAAACCATAACCAGTCGAAGCCCCAATGACCAATACATTCTTTGCACCGGAGAATTTCCCATGTGCTTTTACATATTCAATTTGTTCAAGCACATTTTTTTCACAGCCAGTGGGATGAGCGGTGGTACAAATAAAACCGCGGATTTTGGGTTCGATGATCATGATTAATTCCCTAATAACTTCTAAAAGATGCGCATAGAATAATCGCAGGCTCTTAGTTTTGCAAATCAAAAGTAAAAAATAGGAAAAATTGATGTTTTATATTTGAAATCAATTACTTATATGTTGTTAGCCGCATGATTAGTTACAGGTCAAGATTGGGTTAATGTATTGAGTTGTTTGACTTATTTTAGTAAGATGGAGACATAGCTAAAAAAGGTTGTTAACCTTGGAGTATTGACATGGGCATGTCTTTTGATGATCTCAAAAAAAATGTAAATGATCGATATAATGCTGTAACAGCATTGATCAACCATATTGTTCCCTTATACCAGCAAAACTATTACAACCTTGTAAATGCATTGCCTGAAAATTCACCTCAACGCAATCTAAAACTTCAAGATCTGGCTCATAATCAAAATCTATTACTTGATAAATATCAACCATTGTCAGAAAAAATAAATGATCCGCAAATAAATCCCTATTTATTAGATATCTCAGACTATGAGCAAAAAGATCTTCAAAATTATATTGCAGTCAATAAAAATGTACGCGAGATGTTAGATATTTTAACTGACAGCGTTCAAACGATGCAAGGTGATCAAAGTGATACGCTGCTTAAAATTGTTGATGCCCATATTCAACTGGGGAAGTCATTTTTTTTAGAGCTAGATGAGACAAAAGATCCTGTAATCTTAGGTTCACAAATCAGAAAAGCATCTGAATCTTTAGAGAAATCATTAGAATTGATCCAATTAGCAAAAAACCAAAGTAAAAAAACTGATGAAGCTCAAATAAAATTTCAAGAAGATTGCCAAGCAAAGAAAAAACAAATATTAGAACAACAATCTGATCTAAAACTTTTGTTTAATGCAATGTATGCTTCCACCCCAAGCAAACCCAACAAGGAATCATATACTGATCCATTCATTAAGACCGAGGAAAAACTCAAAGAAGATATAAATAAAAGAACCAAATCGATAAATAGCATGATTAAACAAACAAAAATACTATGTGACAAAATTTATCCAAACTCTATGGTTGCCGGTACGGACTCTGCACTTGATCAAAAGATTATAAATTTTGGACGTTTACTAGAGGCATATGAAAAGCAATCCAAAATAGTTTTTGAAAAAAGAAGTTTTATTTCAGGAGGGATAAATATCCATGCCATTGAAGAAAAAGAGCTCATGGCTTATAGAGAAATGCGCCAGGCCGCTCTGGATCTCTTAGTGCATCTAGCCAGTAAAGTGGACTCCATGCCAGGAGATCAAAATTTAAAAAGCGCCATCTTACTTGAAATTGCAGAAGCTAATATTGACCTGTGTAAAACATTTTTAGGTATCCCTGATCCCTATTCATCACATATTAAATTGATTGCTGCCAACCAATCACTCACTGATGCTTTACATTTAATTTTTAAAGCGCAACGTTTGGGCAATCAAGATCATTTAGACCAAAATTGTGAAAAAAAGATAAAAGAAATTATGGAAATCAAATCTGATCTCTACGCATTATTACACGTGGCAAAAGACGCTGGCAAAATACCTCCGGAAGTTTCAAGCAGCCTTCAGTCATTAGAAAAATATTGTATTCATGGTTCTAAACACGATTACCCAGAAGAAGTATTAAAAGCCGCTTCATTTTGCATTGACAGCATTATTAAAGATCGCGTTATTGATCCAAAGACTCTCCCGAAAGCTGCTAAAAAAGGTGCACTAGGTAAAATCATCGAAACGATAATAATCAATTTAAGCATGATGTTAGATAGGATATGGCGCGGCTTGGATGAAAATTATCAGCCTGTTAATAAAAGTGATGATCCCAAATTAGGCTCCGTTAAGTCTCAACCTCAACAAAGTTCAAACATTCTGAACCAATTTTGGAACTTTTGTACAGGCCCTAGCAACCCAGCTCATTCACAAAATAATCCTACCTCACATTTAAAAAGTGCAAAAACAAATCATTTTCATTAAAAAAATTGGTTATAAGTAAATCACCAATAATATCTTTTATACGCCCTCTCCTGCGGGACATCATTAATCGAAAATACATCTCGCACATTATTTTTACAACCATTATCTAACCATGTTCTCAATTGTTGCTTAAAAAAACCAGCCGGCTGCGAAAATTTAAATGCCGGGAACTGCGTCATGACATCCAGTATTGATTTTTGATGATGTATTTTAGCCCATGCTAAAGGGCTCAGGCCATCCGCTTGCGGTAAATCCATATCCGCACCTTGCGAAAGCAGTACGCAAACGATGCCGTCATAATTGCGTTCGGTTGCCAGTCTTAGAGCGGTTTTTCCATTTTTTGTGATATCATCTAAATTATCATCGTAAAACGTACGATTCTTTTTTTCATATTGTTTGATAAGTTGTAAAGCTCGATCAGGGGTTTCATCATAAATCGCATCGACGATATCAGAAACAATAGAATTTTTTATTTGAGAACGCGCATAATTATAACTGACCAAGATCCCTGCATAATAGCTCATATCATCTAAAGTGGAAAGGACAAAGCTCTCCGTTGATCTTGTTTCTTCACCATACATTTTATAACCTAAAATCCCCTATTAAAAAAGGATCACCTTTTTTGCGCATGGATCAACACACCGCCAATCTTTCTTTGCTCAATGCAGGAAAATAATCTTTTAAATCGATGATAAATCGTGTTGAAAATCCCCTCCTCAAAACGATAAATTAGACTGAACTTTTGTGCCTCTAATTTGCAGATCATTTGGGTATACCAAATTTTAAAATCTTCGGTCAAATCGATTATATTTTTAAGATCCCAGCCGGATGCATCGAGCATATCTGTGATGGTTTTGCGATGAATTGGATAAAATGGTTTGCTCGTATCATCAGAAAATGGATTTTCATCCACATAATTCTCCAACGCAAAATAATCAAAAAGCATTAAATCTGCGCCTGGATGTGCAAGATTCCCCATTACAGATAAGCTTTCTTGCTGCGCTTTAAAACAAAAAAAAGCGCTGAACAATACAATAATATTAAATTTTTCCATCAGTATTTTCTCGGCATTGACCACATCACATTCAAAAAATTTTATCAACGGATAATTTTTTTTAGCGTAATTTATTCCGCGACCATCGATATCAATCGCCGTGACATCTTGATAACCTTGTTGCTGAATATAACGCGCGGTGCCACCTAAACCACAGCCGACATCCAATACACTTTGGCTTTTATCATTATCCAATAATTGCAATACTTGATCGATTGCCGCAACTTCTCCTGGATGCGCATAATCACCACCGCGGACGTGGGATAATAATAATTTCTCTCCGAGCATGTGCGCCTCCACAATATTAAATCTAAATAGTTTAGCATAACCTGTGTTAAACTGGGCTCGCTCCACTTAAAATATCCAGCACCTTCGCAATAATCATTTGATTATCACGACAAACTAATGTGTTAGTTCGCCCATATAAAATTGTGCCTGCTTGACATTGTAAAATAGTGGCTAAATATTCATCACAATACAGTTTAAAAAATCCCACCCCAATATTTTCTGTTTTGATTCGGTGTTTTAGCAGCAGGGTGCCAAACGGAATGTTTGAATTTTGGATATCTTCTCTCATTTCAACTGGGATTACAGAAAATTGCATGGAAATAATGCCTAAAGCAACCACAACGCTTTGTCCGTCTTTATCTGCGGCAATGGCATCATCACGTAAGCACTTGTCGATCATCATGACAATCGCGCGATAATAATGCGCATGATGGGTATCTTCTATTATTTGCAGGGGCATACGTATTTGCGGCGTGCGCTGATAATAATGCGCAACCGCAGGCGTTAATAAAGGTTCAGTTAACAACGCTGCACTTTGGGGTAATGCTGTTTTCTCAATTGGGATACATTGCGGCCAGGTATGTTGCGGCCGCCCTGCCCTAGTTAAAAATTGCGCTAAAAGATCCATATTTCCCCTATGCTTTAACTTTAATTTCAAAGCAATGGTGGATTTTTGGATCCCGCTTAAAATCTTGATCAATGGTTTTAGGTGTCATGTCGGTGATCGATAAATCAGCTAATGCGTCGGTGTCAAGCTTGAACTTTCTAAAGTTATTGGAAAAATATAACACGCCATCTGGATTTAGATGTAAAAGGCACGCGCGAATTAATTTGACATGATCACGCTGAATATCAAAATCATCTGTCATGCGTTTTGATCTGGAAAACGTCGGCGGGTCTAAAAAGATCACATCAAACTTTTCATTATTTTTGGTAAGCCATATTAAACAATCTGCTTGAATGACCCGATGTAAGCTATCACTTAAGCCATTTAATGCCAAATTTTTCCTGGCCCATGCCGTGTAGGTGTTTGACATATCCACACTCACACTTGCACGCGCCCCACCTAGGGCAGCATGCACGGTTACTGCAGCGGTATAACAAAATAAGTTTAAAAGGCGCTTATTTTGCACCTTATCCGCCAAATATAAACGCATTGGCCGGTGATCTAAAAATAATCCTGTGTCTAAATAATCATGTAAATTCACGAGTAATTTAGCCCTGCCCTCTTCTATGGTTAAATATTGGCCGCGCTCACCGAGCTTTTCATATTGTGAATGCTGTTTTTGTTGGCGACGCTGTTTGACCACAATATGCTCGGGTGAGATCCCAAGCACTACAGGGATCGCCGCAACGACCTGCTGCAAACGTTGATGCGCTTTTTCTGCATCTATGGTTTTGGGCGCTGCATATTCTTGCACATGTGCCCAGTCGTTATAACAATCGATCGCAACCGAATATTCCGGCATATCCGCATCATAAATACGATATGCATGAATGTGATTTTTTTCCGCCCAAGATTTGAGTGCTTTGACATTTTTTCGCAAACGATTGGCAAACATCTGGGCATCGATAGGTAATTCAGGCAAAGTAATAGATGCAGCGGCTTCTTGGGTTTTATTCATCACAAACCATTGAGGTTCTACATGCATCAGTAATAATTTACAAGCAATCGTCCCATTAAAAAATGCATAGTTTTTATAGGCGCGGATCCCCATGGTTTTGCCTAAATCTGGGTTACCTAAAAATAACGCAAGCTGCCAGCCTTGAAATTGCTCGCGTAAGCACTGACCGAAATATTGGTATAAGGGTTTTAAACTTTCAACATCGCCCAGACGTTCTCCATAGGGGGGATTGGTGATTAAAAATCCAGGCTGTTGGCCATGATGGGTGGGTGGCTTTAATTCAGATAATTCACGCACCGATACATCAATATATTTAGTTAATCCGGCGCGCTCGATATTCTCGCGAGCAATCGAAATTGCGCGAGGACTGGCATCATAACCGCGTAAATCTGGCAGTAGATGTGGTTGATTGCGCCGATCAAGCGCCTTTGCTAATAATTTCTTCCAAAGTTGTGGATCGTGTTTTAGCCACTTGGTAAAACCAAATCGCTTGCGCATTAATCCCGGCGCGGTATCAGTGAGCATCAACCCTGCTTCAATCAATAAAGTCCCCGAGCCGCACATCGGATCAATCACATAAGATTTTTCCGGCATATTTTGCATAAACCCAGTGCGAATTAAAATCGCAGCGGCTAAATTTTCTTTGAGTGGCGCATCGAGCTTGGTATCAACACGATAGCCGCGTCTGTGTAAGCTCTCACCGGATAAATCAAGGCTTAGGGTTAATTTATCCCCATATAAATGTGCGTGAATATAAATATCTGGATCTTGCAGCGCAACGCTTGGGCGCTCCCCAGTTTTTGCGCGGAACTGATCGACAATCGCATCTTTAACCACTTGCGCGCCATATTGGGTATTTTGGATAAACGCATTGGAACCTGAAAAATCAATTTTCAGCGTATGTCTTGCAGAAAAATGTGATAACCAATTGATACTCGCAACCCCACGATTCAGTGAATTGAGATCTGTGATTGCGATGGTTTTTAATTCAAGCAAAATATGATTGGCCAAACGTGACCATAAACACACTGTGTAACCTGTCTCAAGATTGCCCTTGAAATAAACACCCGTGAGCGTCTCGCGACACTCGAGGGCGCCTAACCCATGCAATTCGTCTTTTAACAAACCTTCGATAAGCTTTGGGCAGCTGGCAAAAAAAGCATATTCCATTTATACAGCTCGCTTGATGCGATTTAAGGTGTCTTCATCAATGCCGCGCATCAGTTTGCCAATAAATTGATGTTGGCGGCGCTTGGCTTTGTCGCTGTTGATGGCTTTGGCTGCTTGGATCGCGGTTAAAAGATCCTGCGGTAAATCAAGTGCTTTGAGGCGAGTTGGATTAAGGGTGACCATCGCTTCTCCAAACTGTTGCAATGCGTTCATTTCACGTTTATTCTCGCTTTTTGATGGTTTTTGTGGTTCAA
>CAZPAA010000021.1:0-13993 GCA_964584425.1 uncultured Gammaproteobacteria bacterium
TAACCGATGGCTTCCGGGCACAATTTGGACGCAGCACCATCAGTGAAGTAGTGTCTGAAAATCGTGATGAAATCATGCAAAGTTTGAGCAGTGAAATCAACGACACCGCGCAATCTTTAGGCATAGAAGTGATCGATGTGCGGATTAAACGGATTGATCTGCCTGATGAAGTGAGTGTGTCTGTTTTTGAAAGAATGCGCGCGGAGCGTCAACAAGTCGCGGCAGAACATCGCGCGGATGGTGAAAAAGTGTCTGAAACTATTCGTGCGCAAGCGGATGAACAAGTGCAAATCATGTTAGCCACCGCTGAAAATGAAGCGCGGATCATTCGCGGTAATGCGGATGCGACTGTTGCCAAACTGTATGGTAAATCGTATAACCAAGATCCAGAATTTTACGCGTTTTATCGCACTCTCAGTGCTTATCAAAATACCTTTATCGATAAAAACGATGTATTTGTTTTATCGCCCGACAGTGAATTTTTTAAATATTTTAATGTTGTAAATAAATGAGTAAAAATATTGTTGTTTTGGGCAGCCAATGGGGCGATGAAGGCAAAGGCAAAATCGTTGATCTATTAACGAATGATGCAAAAGCCGTCGTACGTTATCAAGGCGGGCATAATGCCGGCCATACGTTGGTGATTGATGGACAAACCACCGCATTAAGTCTTATTCCTTCTGGTATTTTGCATGAAAATGTGGAATGTTTTATCGGCAACGGCGTCGTGGTTGCACCGCGCGTATTACTCGATGAAATTGCCATGCTCGCAAATAAAGGTGTTAAAGTCGCCGGGCGTTTGCATGTGAGCTTAAGTTGTCCGATTATTCTCCCCAGTCACGTCGCCTTAGATTTAGCACGTGAGCGTGCACTTGGATCGGCCGCCATTGGCACCACCGGTCGTGGTATTGGCCCGGCGTATGCGGATCATGTTTCTCGTCGCGGTTTACGTTTAGGGGATATGCAATCGGTAGATCGCTTTAGCGATCAACTTAAATCTTTATTAGAATTTCATAATTTTATTTTAGAGCATTATTACCAGCAACCGACGGTCTCACTCGAAGACAGTTTAGCAGCGAGCCTTGCGCATTACGCTGCATTGTCACCTTATTTAAGTGATGTGGTGCAACAATTGGCACAACTACGAAAAAATAAACAATCGATTCTATTTGAAGGCGCACAAGGCACGTTGCTGGATATTGATCAAGGTACGTATCCATTTGTGACTAGCTCCAATACGGTATCAGGCGCCATTTCATCTGGCGCAGGATTTGGTCCTTGTTATATTGATGAAGTTTTGGGCGTCACAAAAGCCTACGCCACCCGCGTTGGCGGCGGCCCGATGCCGACCGAATTAAAAGATTCTGTGGGCGAGCACATCGCCAAAGTAGGGCGTGAGTTTGGCACCGTCACTGGACGTCCACGCCGCTGCGGCTGGCTAGATTTAGTCGCGCTTAAACATGCAGTTCATATTAATAGTATCACTGGCCTATGTGTCACCAAACTCGATATCCTAGATGGACTCCAAGAAATCAAGATGGCAGTGGCTTATGAGTTTGAAGGCAAAAAAATCGACTACTTTATGCCGCAAGCTTTAGATCTCGCACTGTGTAAACCCATTTATGAAACACTACCGGGCTGGAATGAAGTGACTTACGGAATCACAGACTGGAAGGCACTACCTAAAAACGCTCAAACATACCTTAATCGCATCAGCGATTTTCTCGGGATCCCCTTACATATTTTATCTACAGGCCCCGAGCGGCATCAGACGATTATTTTGGAAAATCCGTTTTCTATAAAAGACTCTTATTGAAGCCATATATACCCATTTCACTTGAAGATGCGAACCCTGTCATTGCGAGCAAGCCCTCGTCATCCCCGCGCAGGCGGGGATGACGGGGCTCGGCAAAAAAATAGAAAAATTGCCGAGAAGAGGACTTGAGCCTCCACGGGGTTGGTGTCGCTTATGAATTCTATTGAAGCTAATCTTTACTTTAGAACTATTTAAGTATAATATTAAGTATATATTTACATACTTAAATAGGTTGTCATGCGTACTTTTTCCATTACCCTACCTAATGATTTGGCAGACTCTAGCCAAAAAATCGCTGAATCTATTGGGTTGACGCGGGCGCAATTTATTCGTGTTGCTATTTCACACGAATTACAGCGTGTTGAGCGTCAAACCACGCTGGAAGCGATGGCCACTAGTTTTGCTGCCATGCAAAAAGATAAACAATACCTTAAAGAAAGTGAGGAAATCCTGCAAGGGTTTACAGAGCTTCCTTCCGAGGAAGGGGATGAATGGTGGAGGCGTTAACTCAAGGAGGGGTATATTTAGCGCGCCTTAATCCGGCGAAAGAAGCGGAGGTAGGTAAAGTGAGGCCTGTTGTGGTATTGACGACTCAATTTTTACTGCAGCATGATGTGCCCATTATTTTTATTTGTCCGCTCAGCCGCCAGTCTTATCCTCAATTTGAATCGCTGCATATCAAGCTTCCCGCGCGCGATGGCCTTCAGCTAACAAGTTATGCGCTCACTGAACATTGTCGCGCAATATCCATACAACGCATCATACATCCTCGTATCGCCCAATTATCTTTACATGAAATAAAACAGATCACGGACTTGCTGAGTGTGATGGTGAGCATCGATTCTGGAACTTTCTAATTATCTTTGCCGAGAAGAGGACTTGAACCTCCACGGGGTTGCCCCCACAAGTACCTGAAACTTGCGTGTCTACCATTTCACCACCTCGGCTTTAGGGCTATTTTAACCAGTTTGACCTACCAATGCTACAGTTTGATCACAAGCCAAGTATGCCGTTTTAAGGTGAATCCTTTAATAATACCGTCGATAATGTAAAGCATCCCCCTTTGGAAAAGGGGGGCAGGGGGGATTTAAGATCTTTGTGTATAAACAAACATCTCAAAATCCCCCGCCCGAAGCGGGCACCCCCTTTTACAAAGGGGGATCAAATACCAAAAATAATAATAATAAAGGTGCGCTATGTGGGAAGAATATCAAGGTTGGCAAGCTAATATTCATGCAACCATTAATCTTAATTCAACCGGCGTCCCAGTCAGCCAAGCAAAAGCTGAACTGTTGGCTTCAACGATTGATAAAGATCAATTTTATTTTTTAACCCTGCAAGCGGGATTTGATGTTGAGATCATTAAACTCATCGCTATCTCGCAAAAAATTTTAATGAATCGACGCGGAAAAAAATGCACGTCAATCAACATTTGGCCAGCGGGCACACTTATCGCTGCGCGCATTCCTGAAAGAATCATCAGCGAATTACATTTAGATAAAACACAGATTTTAAGTTTAAATCATGGCATGTGTGAAGCGCCCAATGGTGATATGGTGACTAAATCTTGCATGTCACACCACCTTGGTGTTAATATCGGCCCGGGTTCTCGATTTAACTTTAATTAAGGAAAATAGCTATGAAAATGATGAAAAGTGCGCTCGCGATTATGTCTATGATGTTATTCGCACAACTTTCTTTTGCGGATATGCCTGCTGACAAGCAAACCAAAATGGCAAACAAAATGCAAGAAACTCAAACTGCAATTGGTATCACTGCACAACAACAAGGTGCATGGGACGCTTACAAAGCAGCAATGATGAAACGCGCTAATATGATGTACGACGCGAAAATGAAAATGAAAACCGCAAGCAAAGGCGCCAATGCAACTAAAGGCCAACCTTATGTGAATACGGCCTCTGATCGTTTAAAGCAAAAAATTGATTTTGAACAAGCAAACCTAGATTCTTTAAAAGGTATGCAACCTGCTTTAGATAATTTGTATAAAGCATTAACACCTGCCCAACAAAAAATCGCTGATCAAAAGTTAAAGATTAAGTAGTTTTAAATTCCCCCTCATCCGCCCTACGGGCACCTTCTCCCTGAGGGAGAAGGATCTCGCTAGTTAACCACGGGGAATACGAAAGAGATCCTTCTCCCTCAAGGCGAAGGTGCCCGCAGGGCCGATGAGGGGATCTATTAAGCATTTATCTCCAGCGCAATCCGCAGTCCATGCAATACCAAATCCGGCAAAATATGATCAAATATTTTCCCCGCACTAAATAAATGTGAAAATCCACCGGTACCAATTAATAATAAATCTTCATTCGGCCAATATTGCGCTTTAATATCCTGACTGAGCGATCTCAGCGTCGCAAGCTGACTGTAATACAAACCAATTTGAATACTCTCAGTGGTTGAGCGCCCCAGTATGGTTTTAGGCGTAATAATCTCAACCGGTCTTAATTTAGCCGTGTTTTTTTCCAAAGCTTCCATCGATAAACGCATACCCGCTAAAATAACCCCACCCAAATATTCTTTCTGTTTTGAAATCACACACAACGTGGTGGCCGTCCCAAAATCTGCAATAATTAAATTTTTCTCCGGAAATAAATGCGTTGCTGCAATCGCATTCGCAATGCGATCACTACCGACTTCGAGCGGATTACGATATTTAATTTGCAATCCCGTTTTCTTCCCCGCCTGCAGTAAAAACGGCTCAATATTAAAATATTTCACGCACGCAGATCGAAGCGAATAATCCATATGCGGTACAACCGAGCAAATTGCAATCGCAGTGATTTGTTTGGAATCAATTTCATTTTCTCTAAGCACCGTGCGTAAAAATACACCCAATTGATCAGACGTACTCCCCAAATTACTGTTATAACGAAACCGTGCTTGAATCACATCTTCATTAAAAACGCCACCATAAATTTGTGAATTACCGACATCTAGGCAGAGGATCATAGTTATTCTTCATGTTTATCAATTAGAGGGTATTTTTCCGGATGCTCAATAATGTCAATATTGAGATCAATGTCCAGATTTGGCCAAAATACATGACCATTGTTTAATAATTCAACATTGAGAATATCTTCAATACTGGCTTTGGTAAACCATGGGAAATGAGCAAAAGATAAAAAATATTCTTGATGATTAATAAAAATCCAGAATCCGTGGGATGAAATATTAAGCACTTCAATTGGTAAAGTGTTTTTCCCAGCTGGTTGTAATTTCATCAAGATTTTCCTCGATCAAAGTTTTAACTTTTTTTAATTCTTTCTCAGAAAAGCCATGGTTTTTTGCTACTTGCACTTCCGGATGTAGCCAAAACTTAGCTTCCCCATCTCCTGAGATGACATGTACATGTTGCCGACCTTCCTCACGAGAAAAGAAAAAAATCTAAAGCCATCTTTTCTAAAAACAGTTGGACTCATTTTTACACCTGCATATTGTTTTAACACATATTAGCAGAGTATCATTTCTCCTTCAACGTGCAATGATTTAAAATCAAACATTTCTCCATCTAATAAATGTGAAGCAGAAACATTTTGCAGTGCTGAAAAAATCGTTTCTAAGCGGCCTGGGTGTTGATTATCCCAAATGCGTAGCATTTCTTTTATGACTTTGCGTTGTAAATTTTCTTGTGAGCCGCATAGATTGCAGGGGATTATTGGAAATGCTTTGTATTTTGCATAACGTGCGATGTCTTTTTCTCGGCAAAAAGCGAGCGGTCTAATGAGAATGTGATTGCCATCATCGCTTAATAATTTTGCTGGCATGGATTTTAATTTTCCACCAAAAAATAAATTTAAAAAAAATGTTTCGATGATGTCATCGCGGTGATGACCGAGCGCGATTTTTGTGGCGCCGATTTCTTTTGCGAATTGATATAAATTGCCGCGGCGCAATCGTGAGCATAATGAGCACATGGTTTGACCTTCTGGGATCACACGTTTCACCACACTGTAAGTGTCTTTTTCAATAATATGAAAAGGAATTTTTAAATCACTTAAATAGCGTGGCAAAACTTGTGCGTCGTATCCGGGTTGTTTTTGATCTAAATGTACGGCTATCAATTCAAAATCAATCGGTGCGTTGTAACGCAAATTCATCAAAATATCTAATAGGGTATAAGAATCTTTGCCACCTGATAAACACACCATGATTTTATCGTTGGCCTCAATCATGTTAAATGCGGCAATCGCTTCACCGACTTCGCGACGCAATCTTTTTTGTAATTTATTTATTTCCATGCACTTACTTCATTTTTTCTCTAAAACCACGGGCTTTGTCGCGAACAAAATCACGCTCTTTTTCTGTTTCACGTTTATCGTATTGTTTTTTACCTTTGGCAAGCGCGACTTCGACTTTGACTAAATGACGATTCCAGTACATTTGCGTTGCGATTAAGGTATAACCTTTACGTTCCACCGCGCCAAAAAGCTTGTTCAATTCTTTTTCTTTGAGTAATAAGCGGCGCGAGCGGATAGGGTCGGGATGTAAATATTCTGGAACATTCGACAGTGGCTGTATATGCGCGCCCAACAGCCACGCTTCTCCGTTTTTTAGTAAAACGTAGCTATCGGTCAGCTGACCTTTGCCCGCGCGTAGGCTTTTGACTTCCCATCCTAAAAGAGCGATGCCTGCTTCCAGGCGCTCTTCAATGAAGTAGTCATGGTAGGCTTTTTTGTTCTGCGCAATGACCTTATGTGTGAATTCTTTACTCATTTGGGTATTATACTCAAATTCCGGATAATTAGATCCCCCTTTGAAAAGGGGGTGCCCGCTTCGGGCGGGGGATTTAGAGATGCCTGTTTTACACGGAAATCTTTAAATCCCCCCTACCCCCCTTTTGCAAAGGGGGATGTTATTTCATTTTTATTAAGAGTAAATCAGTATATGCCAATGATTTCACGTCAACTCGCATTGCCTTATTCGGCAGCACAAATGTATGCCTTGGTGAATGATGTGGCGCGTTATCCTGAATTTGTGCCCTGGTGTGTGGAAGCGACAATCCATCATGCAGATGAACATGCCATGCGTGCCAGCTTGATTGGCGAGTTTCGGGGTGTCCGCAGCAGTGTGACGACGACCAATCAATGTACGCCAAATCAATCGATTGTAATGAATCTTGAGCAAGGCATGGTGAAACATCTAACCGGGCAATGGCAATTTGTCGACCAAGGTGATCATGCATCCTTAGTAAAATTATCGGTAGACGTGGAATTTAAAAATCGTTTGATGAATGTGATGTTTAAGGGTGTGATGCAGCAAGTGTTGAATCGCATTACCGATGCGTTTTGTGCGAGAGCGAAGAAACTGTATGGCTAGATCCCCCTTTGAAAAAGGGGGGTGGGGGGATTTAAGATCTTTGGAGTATAATCAAGCATCTCAAATCCCCCGCCCGAAGACGGGCACCCCCTTTATAAAGGGGGACTGAATAGAGGATCCGAATTATGCAACAACCCCCTTTTGCAAAGGGGGATCCTGAGATTTTTCTGATCACTCAAAATTAAGAGAACGTCGCGTGCCGAAGTTTTCTACCGGAGCGAGAGAAACGCCTTGATTCGGACGCAGGGGTGTTACATCGCCTTTAATACTACCTACAGGATTTGCACCACTAAAACTGGTCATGCTAGTAAAGGACGCTGCGATTACAATACACTGCTGCAATTCATTAAACCGGTTTTGTATAGGATTATTGAATGATCTAAAAGGCTGAGAGTCTGGCTGATAATTCTTTCTCAACAGATGAATTCTTGCTTCAATTACGATCGCATGGATCCGACCTATATTTTCTTGTTCGTCCCCATGATCCAAAAACAACCCCACCCAGTTTTCACCGGTACTTTTAAGATTTGCAATAATAGTTTGCTTTTGCGCATCATTAGCATAATCTCCATCCAGAAGTTGTTGCACTTGTTTAACATCGGTCTGTGCATTTAAACTAAAACGATAAGTATTTTGAAATTGATCTCTGTCCATAGTCATAAGTCATATCTCCATTTTGTTGATTATAAAGTGACGTGAAATGGAGCTTAGCAAAGGATTTTCGATCTTGCAATCTAGTTTACTTTCTTATGCAATTCTTAATATAATGCGCGGATGAATGAAATCATCATCACAATTGCTTATGCAAAATCCAGTGAGCATCAATACTTGCGTGAAGTACATGTGCCTGCGGGCAGTACGATCTTGCAGGTGATTGAAGCTTCAAAAGTATGCCAGGAATTTCCGGAAATTGATTTGGCGGTGAATAAAGTGGGGATTTTCAGCGAGGTTAAACCGCTAGACACGATTGTTAAAGCGGGCGATCGGGTGGAAATTTATCGCCCGCTGCAATATGACCCTATGATCGCGCGCAGAAGACGTGCCAAATCGTAGGGACGCAACATGTTGCGTCCAAGTGCATCTAGTGAAGAGATTTTTGTGTTCCCCAAAGTCATCCCCTTCTCTTATCCCAGCGGAGCACATAAAATTATTCTGCCGAACCACCACTTGGACGCAACATGTTGCGTCCCTACAGGTTAACGATCCGCTATTTTCTCAATCTTAACCAGGCGCTGATTTTCATCAAAAAACACGGTTAAACGCCGCTCTTTGACCACTTCACCTTTTTGTTGGAGTTGATACACGTAATCCCAGCGTCCGGGGCTCAACGGATCTTGTAATAATGGAGTACCCAAAATTGCGCGAACTTCGCCTTCCGTCATACCCAATTGCAGTTGATCTGCCTGCTCGGGGGTGATGTCATTACCTTGCTGAATATCCATTTTGTAGACACAGCCACTTAATATTACTAAGGCCATGAAAGCGCTTAAAAATTTCCATAAATTCATATTGCAGTTCCTAAAAGATAATGTCAAAGTACGCATTATAAAGGAGACGCTCATTGAATAATACTGATTTACGCAAAGCAGGACTAAAAGTCACGATTCCACGGCTTAAAGTGCTAGAGATCTTTGAGAAAAATGCCACGCAGCATTTAAGTGCGGAAGATATTTATAAAGCCTTGTTGGAAGAGGGCGGCGATGTGGGTTTGGCCACAGTTTATCGCGTTCTCACCCAATTTGAGGCCGCGGGCTTGATTAGCCGACATAATTTTATCGGCGGACAAGCAGTTTATGAGCTCACCGCAGAAGAACATCATGATCATATGATTTGCGTAAAATGTAATACGGTTGAAGAATTCACCGATCCCATCATCGAAAAACGCCAGCAAGAAGTGGCGAAGCAAATGGGTTATGAGATTGTCGATCATGCTTTGAATATTTATGGGATTTGCGAAGAGTGTCGGGGGAAGGCGCGCTAGAGTGAGCTTGCTCCAACAATCTTGATGTTGTAGAATGGCTTACTAATTCATATTTTTGGAGGGTAAAATGAGCAATCGCCACCGCGGTAATCTTACCAATACTAGCCATATCGGAACCAACCATTTGCAACAGCAGCAACAACAGCAAGCACAATCTTCTGGTCTTCTCTCCGGAATCAGTTCAGTCTTAAAATCCACCGCTAAATTTCTTTATGATAATGCCGGGATCATTACGATTTCAGTAACGGGCGCGGCGGGATTCGTTCTTATCTATATGGTTAATGAACAAATGAAGCAAGAAGCGGGGCCAACGCATATGATGACGGATGCGCAGATCAGTGATATGCGTGCCAGATACCCAGGATGGATGGGTCCTGCTTGTTATACCACTGATCCTAATTTATCAGTTAATCCGCTTCAATTTAATTTAGAGTGTACTGTAGATATGATTCAACGTGCGGGTACGTATGTTCGAAATCATACGTTAGGGTAAATGGGCTAAGTGCTGTATATAAATTTTGAACGGCTACTATTCACAAAGTATCCCCTCATCCGCCCTATCGGGCACCTTCTCCCTGAGGGAGAAGGATCCCAGTCGTTATTCCCTGTGGTTAACTAGAGAGATCCTTCTCCCTCAGGGAGAAGGTGCCCGATAGGGCGGATGAGGGGATATTATGCGGGATGACAGATCCGTGTAAGCTCAATTATTTACACTATCGCCTCTTCCAACATCTCTTTCGCATGCGCCAGCGTATGAGATGTCAATGTCACCCCACCTAGCATCCGCGCAATTTCATTTACACGTGCGGTTTTATTAAGCGGGGTAATTTGCGTGTGCGTTGTTTTTTCATCCGAAGATTTCGAAATATACAAATGATGATCCGCTTGTGATGCCACTTGCGGCAAATGCGTCACACACAACACTTGCGCGTGTTGTCCGAGTTTTTTCAATAATTTCCCAACAATTTGCGCAGTAGCGCCACCAATCCCCACATCAACTTCATCAAATACAATGATCGGAATCGTATCATGCGCTTGCATGGTCGTGACTTGAATCGCAAGACTGATGCGAGATAACTCACCACCGGAAGCGATTTTATGTAAAGGATAAGTCGAATGTCCTTTATTCGTGCAGACTTTAAACAAAATTTGTTCTAATCCGTGTTCAGATAATTCTTCATGTGCTGTTAATTCTACTTCAAAATAACCGCCCACCATGCCTAAGGTTTGCATATGTTCGGTGATGGCTTTATTTAATTTTTCGGAGGCCAGTTTACGCTGCTTGGATAATTGCAAAGCAGTTTGTCGATAATCTTCTTCATGCTTTGCAATGTTTTGTTTTAATTCCACGATCATCAATTCTGGATTTTGACTTTGCTGTAATTGCTGGTGTAATTTTTCATGAAACGCAGGCAAGCTTTCGGGTTCAATCCGATGTTTGCGCGCAAGCGCGTGCATTTTACTCAAACGTGCGTCAATAAATTCCAAGCGCTCGGGATTTAATTCTAATTGCTGTGTATAGGTGCGCAGTTCACTCATCGCTTCTTCAGCTTGAATGGCAGCGCTTTGTAATAATTGTGCGGTGTCTGTTAATTTTTTATCGGTGGTGCACAGTTTTTGCAATGACAATGTAGCTTTTTCTAAAGTATTATTTTCAAGCGCGTGCAAAATATTTTTACTTTTATTAATTAAGTAACATACGTTGGTAAAGCTTGTGTGATTTTTACCCAACTGTTCCCATTCATCGATTTGCGGTGCAAGCTCATCTAGTTCTTGCAATTGAAAATTTAATAAATCCAATTGATTTTGCGCGTCTAACTGCGTTTGCAATAATTTATTTAATTGAGCAGTGGTTTGCTTCCAAGATTGATAATGTGTTTTAACTTCTAAACACAGAGATTTATTTTTTGCAAATAAATCCAATAAAATGCGATGCGTATCAGGCTTTAATAATAAATGATGCGCATGCTGACCATGAATATCCACCAGCTGCGTGGTTAATTCCCGCAATTGCTGCAAAGGCACCGCGCGCGCATTGATATAGGCTTTTGATCCACCATCTGCATTGACGGTGCGGCGTAATAAACATTCATTGGGATTATCGGCATTATCAAGTTCCAATTCAGCCAAGTAGGCTTTAATACTGGGCAAACTGCTGATATCTAGAGTCAAAGCAATTTCCGCACGTTTGGCGCCTTGGCGCACCACGCTGGATTCGGCCCGATCACCCATGGCCAGACTCAGCGCATCAATCAAAATCGACTTCCCCGCACCCGTTTCGCCGGTCAGCGCGGTCATACCCGCATTGAGCGCCAACTCAAGCTGGTCGATGATCGCAAAATGATCAATATGCACGTGTGTGAGCATGATTTCTGTTATTTGGGAATGATGGTACAAATTTATAATAGTTTATGGGGAGATACAAGTCCTGGTTGAGTTGACAGAGGGGGTAATAGATGATATAAGTTTTCTAACTTATAAGATCAGGTAGCTATGTTTAAAGTCCCTACAATAACCGCCGGTAAAGTTTATGTGAGCCTGCCTATGGCTAAAGAGCATATTTTAAAAACGGTACGTGAAAAAGATTGGGATGCGTTGGGGGCCGCACTGACGCCCTTTAAAAAACACCTGGTGCCGGAATGGATCGAGGCCTTATTTAGCTCCGAGGATGATCCTGCGCAATGTTTATTGTATCAAGCATTGCGCTGTGGCGATGTGAATATATTTTTTAGGGTATTACATTTTTGCGCCGATCCGAATATTAATATGCAACTCCCTAATTTTTTAGCGAAAAAGTTAAGCAGGCCCTACGTGCTAGACAATAAAACGCTACCGCTTATGGATTATGCTGCGCAGCAAGGCGCACAATGGAGCCAAGCCATCTTAGAAATTTTAGAAAAATTTCTTGGTTTTTGTGAAACGCAGCGTATGTGGCGTAAAACTTTATTGACTTATGAATTATGCGCCATCATGTTTAAATGTGACCCAAAATTTCAAGATCATTTACTGATATTTTTCAGCAAAAATGTGTATTTATTAGAATCCGGAGAGTTATGCCCATTGATTTTAAGCCATATCGTTGAAAAAGAAATGCAAGCGATACCCGCTCAAAAAAACAAATTGTGTTCCTTTAGCGCATTGCCTTTTTATTCTAAAAAATTGAACGAAGTCGAATTAATGAAAATAGATAAAAATGAAAATACCTTATTAGTATTATTCGCCCAGCTGGCCACTTTGGATTACACGCAAGATGATTTTATCGATAAATTAACCGATATTTTAAAAAATAATGAATATGCACAATTACCTTGTTTCAGTGCAAATGAGAATAAAACTTTATTTAAAGCCATGCAGCGCTACTGTGGTATTTCGCAAAATGCATTATCTATGCAGGGTGTAAATTAATGCGGTTAGGTCTTTTGGTATAACGCATTGACATGGCACTATAAAAGTGTAAAGTAGTTGACTGCGGTACTTAAAAAATGGGAGATTCATAATGGCTTTATCCTCGCGAGAAAAGGGTTTATTAACTCGTTTATTTGGCGATTATCCCTATAATCAAAAATTTACTGAAGGTGAGAAAAAAGCAATTGCGAAGTTGTATGAAACAGTCTTAAGCAATTATTATGAGAAAAAGGGGCAAACGTATCAAACTGATCTGGTCACGTTCTTTAATGATAAGCCTAATAAAGAAGCAAAAATTGCGCGTGTTGCAAAACACATCACTCAATCATTGTCAGCAATCTCGACCGAAATGACTGCGCAAAGACTGCAGGTTTTAAAATCAGGCCATGTTTTCGGTCATCAAACTACACTCAACGCAATGCAAGCGATTGCAACCACCCCGAATTCCCCTATGGACGTATTTAAACAATACAAAATAGCAGCGACAATAAGGCTTGCTGATATTCAATTGGTTGTCACAAAATACTTGATGCAGTTTTTTGGGGGCGAACATTTGACTCGTTGCTTGTCTGTAGATCAATGCATTACAGGCTTTGTGCAAGCCACTGCAAATCATCAGGTCCTGATCCAATTTTTTTTGAAGCCTAATTATTTTAAAGAAAATTTACAAAAAGCTGAAGAAAAAAGATTTGAAGAACTGGGTTTAATGCCACAAGAAATCAGTGTGATGATGAAGGAGTTAAACGATGCATTTAATAAAATGGTAGGTGTTCCAGAATTTAAACTGTTGATGACTCAAGTCCAATTCATGCACATGTTTGGTGTTGCGAATACTTTGAACATGGAAGTGGAATTTAAAAAATTACTTGAGACTGAATTGAAAAAACAATCATCCTCTCCATCAAACTCTTTTGAATTGGCGATGTTGCATTTTATGGATTCCCATTTTTCTGCTTATGGCCCAACCTTCAACTCAGATAAAAATAATTCAAATTCAAATTCAAATTCAAGCACGAATTCGCAACGAACGAAGATGAATTAGTTGTTAATCTGTATATTTTTATAGGATGAAAAATCTGCGGTTTTGAGGTTTGTGAAATAGTTTTCCACTTGCTTGCTTTCAATTTTGCCCTCTGGTGCAAAGGTGTTATCTTTTTTACAAGGCGTGTTTTCAAAGTATTGAATAATCCAGGCTTGTATGGCTTTGGGCGTTTTATCAAATTCCCAAGAGCGACGTGTGATTGAATGATAGGCTAAATATTTTTCTGTCAAATCTTTCATACAAGCTTCAAACGACAATACTTTCTCAGCGGGAAGGCATTTTTCCAAGGCCATGATTGCGACCACTTCCAGGGGATCTTTTTTTTGTCCTTCATTAAAACGGTTATAGAACATGAAGAGTACACTTAAAGCTTGTTAAATGGTTTCTGGCGCAACAGTTTTATCCGTTTTAT
>CAZPAA010000022.1:0-13758 GCA_964584425.1 uncultured Gammaproteobacteria bacterium
CAATATCATCAAAAATCGCGAGCGCCAATAAAAAAGCGCGTAAGGCGCGTGGCACGCGTGGGCCTAATAAGGCTAATACACCCAACACAAATGCGATATCGGTCGCAACCGGAATCGCCCAACCTTGCATATGAATGCTATCGCCATGGTTAAAAAAAGTATAAATAACGGCTGGAACAATCATCCCGCCGAGCGCGCCGATGGCTGGTAGTGCAACTTGGGAAGGTTTGGACAAGTCCCCTTCTAAAAATTCGCGTTTCACTTCTAAGCCTATCATTAAAAAGAATAAGGCCATTAGACCGTCATTGATCCAAAGGATGATGGGCTTTTCCAATCCAATTTGGCCGATAGTAATGCTAAGCGGGGTATTCAACAAGCCAGTATATGTTTCGAACAGCGGAGAATTAGCGCAAATTAACGCAATAATCGCGGCGCCGAATAACATAGCTCCGCCTATCAGTTCACGTTTTCTATTACTATCCATCACGCCCCCCTTTTGGAAAAAACGAATTGTAGCATAGAAAAACGGATGGATGAATTGAGGGTAGTTAATGCCGCAGCGTAGGGCTCCCAGGCGATGCCGCGAGCTTCCGATTATTTTCCAAATAATCATTAATTGTTTGCATTTTTCCTTCAGAAATCTGATTTCTAGATAAATCGATATGCTGTAAGGTTTTGTTTACTTGCAACAACTCTATCAGATAATTTGCACCCCTATCGGTGATTTGATTGCTGGATAAATTGAGCGTTTTAAGTGTTTGATTCTTCTTTAGACCCAATGTCAGGGTAATAACCCCCAAATCTTTGATCTGATTTTCACTAAGATTCAGAGTGGTTAATTGCCGAAGAAGAATAAGTAGCGTTGCAAAAGATCCCATCACATCATCTTGGATGCGGGTGGCGCTCAAGTCGAGCTCAGTTAAATTTCTGCAAAGGGACAAAGAATTGGTGTTGGAAGACTGCCACTGTATGCGATTAAGATGGTTGATGCGAAGAGTTTTTAATTCTCTGAGTGAAGATAAATTTTCAATCAACTCATTAAGTTGAGTTGGTAATAAATTTTCATTGTTTTGCATGGTGAATTGGATTAAATGACTAAACGGCCTGCTTGTCACTATTGGTTGCTCTGCTAGTTCCTCTTGTTCTTCCTTCTATTCTTGTTCACCTTGTATATTCTTACTCAATTTCAGGCCATTGTTCAAAAGCCTAAAGTCACTCTCTTCAAACTTCGAGGCATCAACTTCTGTTCCCCCTGCGATAACTGAGGTTAACCAAGCTGGCATAGAATTCTCCTTAAATTTAATGTTTATTCAGTATATATCCATCGTACTTTAAAATGCGAACTTCGCATCTTGAAGTGAAATGGGTATATATAGCATTGTCTATAACCCCAAGCTTAATGCTCGCTCATCATTTTGATCTGGCTTTTCCTTGCCATACAATTGTTGGTTAAGAGAAGGAGGTTCAACCTTGGGGCCATGGATGATTAATTTTGAACGACAATAAGTCAACACCTCATTCTCGATTCCATACAAAGGGTAGCATACTGTATTCCAAGCTTGCGCTAACAGTGGTTGTGTTGTCATTAAATCAAACAGCTCAATCAAAGCTTCCTCAATATTATTAAGATGGGCTGTAAAAATTTTGGGCTGGGATAATGACATTTGTGTAAAAAAGGATTGCGTTTTCTTCCATTCTTGATGACATAACTGACCCTTGCGGATAAAGAGAATACCAACGGCGTTTTTTGTTTCAATTGAAAGATCTTTAAATATAAAACCGATATCCTTTTTAGTTTTTATCATCAAAGGCAATCCATTTTTAAAAATATTATGGATATTATTTTTTTCTTGCAGCCGTTTTTGCGAAGGAAGACAATCGATGATAGATTGAAATTCACTGATCTGGGTCAACTTTGGCATCAAGTATGGTTTTAAAAACTCATATAATTCATCTATACCCATTTCACTTGAAGATGCGAACTCCGTCATTGCGAGCGCAGCGCGGCAATCCAGGTTCGATGCACGATTAAGCTTAGAACCTGGATTGCTTCGCCCTTCGGCTCCCAATGACGGGAGTCGCATCTTGAAGTTCGATGGGTATATTTCATTCGGCCCTAACATTTTACACATGTCTTTAAATTTTTCTGATGTGTTAATAAAATATCGGAGGATTATTTCAGCATTTCCTCTTGGGATCTCTTGGGTTAAATAGATTAACTGGTCTAACCTTAAGAGATTTCTTGCTCTCAAAGCTTCACACAAGTCCTCACACTGAACTGGACTCATTTTTTTAAAAAACAAATTTGCGCGCTCAATATTTTCATTGTCTTTAAACCACTTTATAATATTATTTTTTACATTATCGTAAATAAGATGTTGCTGATTAGGCAATAATACAGATAAAATAGCATTAAAAGCTTCTGGTAAATTTTCTGCTTGATTTATAGAATCTATTATCTCCGATTGAAAATATTCAAAGACCCAATTTCTTATCTCTAATATCAGGTTTGATAAAATATCCGCGAATTCTTTGGCGGTATATTGGGGGCTTTTGCTTTTTTGCTGCTGGCAAACAAATTCTATTTGAGAGTGGGGTATGTGTGCAATGATGGCTCTAAAATCTGCATTAGCCAATTCATCTTTTAATAAAAAAAAGATTTCTTCTTTTTTATCAGCAGGTAAATGCTCGCAGACCAGAGCGAAATCTTCACCATTCTTAACAAAAAATTTAATCTTAAAGGTTAAAATATCATATAAGCTTCCAGCAAACTCCGGCAACACAAGGCGAAATACAAGATTAATATCACTGACGGATAAAATTAATTCATTAATTTTTAATTTTAAACTTTCAAAAGCCATGGATTTCCAAATGGTATTATTGTGTTCTTCTTGCTCAGATTTTTTTTTAGATCCATATAGATCATATGATAATAGCCGAGACAAACCTTGCATAATATAATTAAAATCTGGCTGAAGTTTTACAAGCATGCTGTCTAAATAATGTACAAATAATAAATAGGCAAATGTTATTTTTTTATTATAATCGCAGTCCACAATATTCACGCCATCCATCACTTCATAAAAAATCTGGGCAGATAAGGTATTAATAAAAATGGGGTGACGTCTAAAATAAGTTGAGAGTTGTGAGATATTTAGGCCTTGAAAAATAGAGGATAAAACATAGGGCTGATCATAGGCGAATGATCCCGCGCTTGAAATTTCTGCTCCAAGATTATCAAGGGCGCTGATCGAATCAGATGCAGAAATTGTTTTAACAATACCCAATAAATGAGCCGTTGGGGTGTGAGCATTTGTTTGAGTTTGGGTTTTTGCTCTTTTCAAGATTTCTCTTAGAACCAATGAATCAAAATCTGCGATCTTAAGCAATTTTAAATATTCTTCTTCGTAATACGCAGGTGACAATTTTTCAATATTACTTATCAACCACGATTTCATAAATGCACACGTGGTGTGAATTTCCAATTTTTTAAAAATTTCAAACCAGTAGATAAAATCTTGGATCCCGCTAAGCGCAGAGATATCTGGATTACTTTGAAAAGATGCATGCAGGTGATCAAAGTGAGGATGCACTTGAATAAATAAAGGGAATTTATCCGCAGGCGTTTTAAAAAGAATCTCAGACAAATCTCTGTTAAAAAAAACATCCTTTAATATTGAAACAGCCCATTCGCATTGCGCTAAAGAAAAATGCTGTAGCATAGCGATAATAGCTGGAGTTGAAATTTGCCCATTTCTCAAAGAAAAAAAATGAGCATTTAAATATTGGATTAATTTTACAAAATTATCAGAGCCCTCTGAAAATGGAGCGATAGCCTTAATAAAATGCTCTATAAAATTTACCAACACAGTGATTTCAGTTTTTGCTTCACTCACAATTTGCCATGCATTTTTATTCGCATTGGCGAGCACAAATAACGTGAGTAGTTGTGCCGCCCGAGTCATTTCATCTCCTGAATTTCCTTGAATAATCCCAGGCTGTTGCAATTGCGTCTCAAGGAGCACTCTATGATCATTCAAACCATATTGATCGCACATTTCAAAACAGTGGATATAATCTTGGATATTTTCTGGGTTGTTTATATTGATATGTTGAATGAGATGATCAAAATTAGTTCTACTCAAAATTTCTAGTCGCTCAGCTTTATCTTTTGCTTTATCCAAAACAGTCAATAAATCTTGTACTGAAATGTCCGCATCCGAGAGTTGAAAGCCCAAGGTTAACTCCTAAAATCTACCGGTTACATATAAATAAAGGTTTGAAAGCCTGCAGTAACAGGTCTGGCACAATCCCTCTTAAATTAGAGTTTAAAATAGTATATGACGTTAAAAAGAGGCATTTTTAGTTAATGCCGCCATGATTCTGAATTCCTGTATTTTCTTTATCATCAGAGCTACCCACACTACTGGTTTGCTTTTCAGCATGATTAGGATTAGCGTGTGCCTGGTGAGTGGCGCGCAGGTAAAGAGGATTAATATACTTACTCCTTAACACAGGTTCAGGCTTATGGTCATCACCAAAAAAAGCCTTCGCATAAGCCGCAAGATTTTCTTTTGAAAAAACAGAGTCATACAAAGCCCTCATATTATCTAGTGTAAACATCTTAAAAATACTCCTAACGTATTAATGTTTGAACAATGACTCTTTATACACCCTTCGTTTACTCATGAGCAAGTAGGTCAAACTTCTAAAGTAAAAAAATCTTCAGATTTCAACACTAAAATATTGATATATTATATTGGTGTTAAAATAGTACTTTATATTTTGACACCAATATAATATAATATCATTTTGGTGTTAATTATGAGGCTCTCATGGCAAAATTTATTGGCAGAAAACGGCAAATGCAGGGCTTGAATCAATTGCGCAAAAATCAGCATGCGAGCTTAGTTGTACTACGGGGCCGTCGGCGAATAGGGAAAACGCGACTGGCTCAAGAATTTGGCCAGTTATTTAAACACAGATATTTTTTCTCAGGGCTTGCCCCTGAAAAAGGCATTACAGCCGTCGATCAGCGAAAAGAATTTTTGCGTCAAATGTATGAGCAGCGCATTCCCTGTTTCCCCAGTGATGATTGGGGAGATTTGTTTACTCAACTTGCGACACACTGCCTAAAAGGAGACTTACTCATTGTATTTGATGAAATCACTTGGATGTATCTTGATGATCCTACTTTTTTACCCAAACTCAAAAATGCATGGGATCTACAATTTAAACAAAATGATCAACTCATTTTTATAATTTCCGGCTCCAACTCCGCCTGGATCAAACAACATATTCTTGGTAGTACAGGTTTTTACGGCCGTATTTCCTATCGCAGCAAACTAGAGGAATTATCATTGCATCAATGTAATGAATTTTGGGGACAGGCGAGAGATAAAATATCATCATTTGAAAAACTTAAAATATTGTCCGTAACCGGAGGGATCCCGCGTTACCTTGAGGAAATCAATCCAAAGCAAACTGCGGAAGATAATATATTGCGATTATGTTATCAGCCTGAGGGTTTATTATTTAATGAATTTGATGATCTATTTAAAGACTTATTTTCAAGAAGAGATGAATATTATAAAGATATCACTAAGGTATTGGTGGATGGGCACACTAATGTAGAGGCGATCGCTCAATCACTGCACAGAAAAAAGGGCGGGGATCTGAGTAAGGCCTTAGAAGAATTAACTGAAGATGGATTTGTTGAACGTTTTTATAGTTGGGATGTTAAAAAAGGCGTATTTTTATCAAAAAACAGTCAATATCGTATTACAGATAATTATTTTCGTTTTTATGTTAAATATATTTTACCTTTCAAAGCCAGAATAGAGATGGGTGAGATGGAAACATTACCGTTGGGATGGGAAGGTATTGTAGGATTACAATTTGAAAATTTATTGATTAAAAATAAAAAATCATTACATCGGAAATTAAATATTCCCGTGAATGAAATTGTATTTGCCAATCCCTATTTTCAGCGTGAGACCAAAACCACTCAAAGTTGTCAAATTGATTATATGGTGCAAACTAGATTTAATGTTTTATATATTTGTGAAATAAAATTTAGCAAGCATGAACTTTCTCCCACAGTCATCAATGAAATAGAGAAAAAAATAACTCGCCTGCAAATACCTAAAGGATTTTCAGTACGCCCAGTACTTGTTCATGTGAATGGTGTAAGCTTCGATATCATCGCACGTGATTATTTTGCAGATATTGTTGATTTTGGTGATTTATTATAAAATTAGAGCATTTTGTAGCGCTATAAATCGAAACTCAGTCTTTTCTCATCCCATTTATTAGGCTTTTCCTTCCGATACATTTGTTGATTAAGGGATGGCTCACCCATTCGACCATGAATAATTAATTTTTTTTTGCCACAATGAATGGCCAAATACTCCACGCCATAATAAGGATCGCACACCGTTTGCCATGCTCGTCTTAATTGTGGTTGGCTGGGCATTAATTCAAACAATTCTATTAAAGCGACTTCTATATTATCAACCGTGGCAGAAAAAATTTTTAATGTAAATTTCTCCCAAAGTGATTTGGTTTTGTAAAGTTCATGCTTACATAAAAGACCGAGTCTTATAAAAACAAGACCCATCTCTGATCTTGCTTTTGAAGAAACGTTTTGAAATAAAATTTTGACGTCATTTTTATTCTTAATCAATCCTTGCAATTTATTTCGAAATATAGGATACATATTATTTTTTTCAACCTCACGTTTTTTGCTCGATAGGCAATCCAAAATATATTCAAACTGATGTATGCGCTCTACTATGGCTGGCAACTGGGGCTTTAATATATCATACAACCCATCCATTTCTTTTTCGCCTAAAGAGCGACCCATGGCTTTAAATTTTTCTGGTGTGTCTAAAAAAACACGTAAAATCACTTCGGCATTTTCTCTTGGGATTTCCTGGGTTAAATAGATAATATTGTCTACATTGATCACATTTATTGCTTTTAAATGCTCGCAGAGGTCTTGGCATTGGCGAGGATTCAGTGCCTTAAAGAAATAATAAACATTGCTTAAATCTTGGGTATCTTTAAACCAGGCTAAGATATTAGCTTTCAAATATTCATAAACACTATTTTGCTGTAAAGGAAATAATGCAGACAAAATCAGATAAAAATCTTTTGGGGTTTTGGTGATTTCTTTAAGTTTCTGTGCTTCTATCAAACATTTCACTATTGCTTGACATTGTTCCGGCATTAGATTTTTAGTCAAAACACGATAACCTTCTGCACTGTCTATGGCTGACAATAATTCGTCGCTTAAATATTGTATGACTAAATTTGTCACATCATTTGCAAGACCTGTGAAAATGAAATCAAAATCAGCAGCCGTATACTGAATGCCATCTTGCTTTACTTTTTTGCATGCAGATTCGATTTCATCAACAGGGATATGATGAATTAATTTTTTGAAATCAGAATTAGCCAACTTATCTTTTACGGCCCGATATACCTGAACTTTTCTATCAACCGGTAGATATTCACAGACGCGATCAAAATCTTCATCATTCTCAATAAAAGATGCTATCTTGACTGTTCCAAGCGCATCATATAAAGCATCTGCAAACTCAGGTAGCACATCTAAAAATGCAGTGTTCACATCTTTTGAGCTTGAAATGACTTTGTTTAGTTTTATTCCTAATCGGGCGAACGCAGTCTGCTTTTTTTGTGAGAATCTGATAGATCTTGCTGGATTTTCAAGTTTTGATTTTTTAGATTCTTGGGATATTTCAGATTTAAGAAAAGATATGCCTCGCATGATGTGAAAAAAATCTAGGTCAATTTTTATGAGAATATTTTCTAATCTATTTTCAAACAAATCAAATGCAAATTCTATTTTGTCAATACCCACTGGACCTATACTACACATCACCTCATGAAAAACACGCGCGGGTAATGTATTAAGAAAAGTTAAATTATAATAAAAATACTTCTCGAGCTGTGACACCTTTAAATTCGATATAATCGCAGATAAAACATGCTCATCATGACATGAAAACGATGATCCATTTGAAATTTGGTTCCTAAGATTATCGATTGCATTGTTTTCTATTGTTTCGTCAGCCACTCCGGATGTTGAAATTTTCTCAACAATAGAGCTAAGTGCACTGCCCCCTTGCCCAGGGGAATATTCTGATGCTCTTTTCAGAATCACACCCATCACCGGCTCGCTAAATTCTGCGATCTCTAACAATTCTAAATATTCTGCTCCATGATAATCCTGTGGTAATTTTGAAATACTATCCCAAAGCCAGTCTTTCAGCCAATCTGCGGCGGGGGTTTTCAAATCCTTACAAATTTTGAACCAAGTAATAAAATCTTGAATGCCCTCAAGCGTAGAAATATCGACATCTCGATAATGATTCTGTTTGAGCTTTAAAAAACCATTATGAATATTGGAAAATAATGAAAGTTTATCAAAAGGAGTATTACAGATTTGTACAGTCAAAAACTTAGGTTTTTTTGTAAATAGAAAATTTTCTCCAAAAATTTCAAAAGCCAATTTACACTGCGGCAAAGATAAATGATGTGTGACTAAAAATACAGATTCGCTCGCAGGCAATATATGGTTACCCTGCTTGTTAAATAAAAAATGGTCTTTAAAAATTGTTATTAATACTTTAAAGTTAGGACTATACTCTGAAATTTTTGCAATATTTTCAATAAAATTTTCAATAAATAAACCGGGCACTTCCTCCATATCTTGTTCATTAATGAGACCTAGTTTTTTTGCGCTTGACACAAGCTGCGGGATATTTTTACTCTCATCTGCGACTACCAATAAGGTGAGTAGTGCTGTGTTAAATTCTTCATTATTGTTTGTATCGCTTGATGCTTGCTCTTGCTGCACACTTGGCCGAATTTTCATCTTGCTCAGATGGTTTTGCCACTTACCTGCAAGCATCTTTCTTTCCTCAGAAAGACTATATCGATCACAAATTTCAAAATAGACAATCTGATTTTGGATATCTGCAACAGTATCCCATTTGGCTTCATTCGTAATCTGGTTAAAATTAGTTAGTTTTAGGATCTGTTCGCGCTCGGCTTTGTCTGCGGCATTATCCAGCATAAGAAGCAAATCTGATTCAGAAATGGCCGCATCGCTCATTGTAAAACCCATGATTAACTCCCAATTATATTGTTGGTTAGCTTACCAAATATTGGGGATACATGCATCCTCCTCATTAATAGAAGGCCAAACCCCAATCCTTGTCATTTCTAGCATACATGCCTATTTATATATAATCCGCCACAAACATGTTGAACTTTATGGCGGATTAGCTTATATTTTAAAGCTAATCCGCCCAAAATCGTGGGATAATAAATTTAGGCTTAATCCAAAATTGTTAATCGTTCTATGCGGCTCATCGCTTCCGTTATTGGCTTTAAAGCCGTTCATTATCAAAGTGGGGTTTTTTTTTAATCGTGCCACAGATAAAGAAAACAAAGGTTTAAAATTATTGCCGAATAAAAAATCAAAGACGATTGAAAAAATCCTCATTGCAGCTCATGGCGCAAGCGATGCATTACAATCAAGAGGTTATTTTGATTATATTATTACGCTTGAGGATATGTTTTGATGATGAAGCCAAAAAAAGGTGGTGCTAACAATTTGTTTTCTTTGTCAAGCAAGCCAATCTTTAGCGGGCAAATAGTCTTGGTAGAGCGCAGCTTCCGGGGAGCCGGGTTCCGGTTGCCATTGATACTGCCAATGCACTACCGGTGGCAAGGACATTAAAATAGATTCTGTGCGGCCGCCGCTTTGTAGGCCAAATAAGGTGCCACGGTCGTAAATCAGGTTAAATTCTACATAGCGGCCGCGGCGGTAGCATTGGAAGTTGCGTTCGCGTTCGCCAAAGGTTCTCTCTTTGTTCTTCTTCACTATGGGTAAATAGGCGGGTAAAAATCCATTCCCCACGGCTTGAAGAAAAGAAAAGCAACGCTCGAAGCCTCCTTCATTTAAATCATCGAAGAATAAACCGCCAATCCCGCGCGCTTCTTGGCGATGCCTTAAATAAAAATATTCATCACACCATTTTTTATACTGTGGATACACTTCCTCACCATACGGTTCGCACAAGGTTCTCGCTGTTTGATGCCAATGGATGCAATCTTCAACATTCGGATAATAAGGCGTTAAGTCAAACCCGCCGCCAAACCACCAAATGGGTTCTTGACCGGGTTTTGAGGCGATTAAAAATCTGACGTTCATATGGGTTGTTGGCACATAAGGATTATGTGGATGTAATACCAGCGATACGCCGAGCGCCTCAAACTGACATCCTGCTAATTCGGGACGTTGTATCGTCGCAGCTTTCGGCAATTCATCGCCAAACACATGAGAAAAATTCACCCCGCCTTGCTCAATAACATTCCCTTGAATAACCTTGGTTCGCCCACCACCACCCTGCTCACGCGACCATTCGTCTTGTAAAAAGGTTTGGCCGTCTAGGGCTTCAATGGCATTACAAATCGAACCTTGTAGATCCAATAAATAGGTTTTGACGTTAGAAATGGGGGATTGCATAGTTCTGCATCTTAAAAACATCACTAAACATTGTCAATCTTCATCGTGAAGAGACAAAACTTTGCCACGCTCCCGTCCAAACGAGTGACATGGGGGCTGAATCTCTTTTTTTAATCGCTTGCCAAATGGCAGTAATATAACTTACAATATCCCATCTACTCTCTGGAACAAAAAAATGCCTCTATCTCCTGAATACAAAACCTATTTGGACGGGCTCAAAGCTTTTCAAGGCCTAATAGGAGAAGAAGAAACGATATTTAACACCATAGACTCTATGGCTTCCACGATTTCCACTGCTTCATTATTAGGCGGTATAGGCTTTTTCTGGCGTCACCTGATGGAATATGAGGATGTTATTCCTGAACAAGACGATGGCACCATGGCGGGTTACCTATTACTCGTATCATTTTTCATGCGTGTGACGATAGGTTTTCTTAAAGGCTTATACAGTAAGCGTATAGCAGATTTGCCAGCAAACTGGTCCGCGTTAATGAGAGAAGTGCACGAGCTGCTTGCTATGGCAGATCAGATTAATAATTCTGATAATCCCCACATTTTATCGTTGATTCGTGCCTTAGAGGCCATGGAAAAAAAAGTGGACACCCGTTCGTTTGAAGAATCGCTTGAATCTTTAAATACAACCGCGCTGATTGCGGAAATACTCGTTATCCTGCAAGCTTTGCTCAAATATTTGATCAGTTCCAATCTACCTCTAAATGAAATCTTTACCAAAATGTTAGGGACCGATAACGAGGCACGTGAAATGGGCGGCATGGTCAGTGGCGCTTTAATTTGTATGCTGGCGCAAACTCTCTATCCCATAGGCCAAAAAGTAGAAACCTTGGCCAGTTTTTTAGGCGGCGGGGTGAAAAAAATTGCAATCTATCTCTCCCCATGGGTGCGCGCAAAAGAAGCAGCCAGTCAACAGGCAGCAACTGATCGATTGGCGAATTTTATCGATAGTTTAAGGGTTTAATTCAGGCATATCGGAAAACACGCTGTTGACACCGAGGGAAAATAAATCTTCTGCCAACACGCGATCATTCACCGTAAATGCTAATATTTGATAACCTTGCGCGCGCAAGCGCGTCACATTTTCAAGATCTAACATAGGATAATGTAGGCTCAATGAATAAAGTTTTAAATCTTGAAGAAGTGCTTGATGAACATCTACCCAGTTATCTGCAACCAAGCCTAATAAATATTCTGGTGCCTTTGCTCGTACAGTTTCTAAGGCCAACCATTCTGTGCTTGAAAATAAAATATTTTCTGGATGATAAAATTTAAAATTTTTCAAAATGTCTAACGTTTTTAATGCAGTTTGTTCCGCAAAGGGCCGCGTGGTTTTAAGTTCGATATTCAAACTTAAACCTAAATCTGCACAACAACCTAATGTTTGCTCTAATGTTGGGATTTTAATATTAGAAAATGTTTTATTAAACCAACTGCCCGCGTCAAGATTTTTAATAGACGCATAAAGTGTTTGTTGCACATTTTGTTCAATCCCTAGAATGCGCGCAAAGGTGTCGTCGTGATGGATGATCGCAACATTATCTTGGGTTAACATCACGTCAAATTCAACCCAAGTTGCACCTAATTCACGGGCTTTTTCAAAAGCAATCAGCGTATTTTCTGGCGCAATTTGACTTGCACCACGATGGGCGATCACTTTAGGCAGATGCATGGACAGCTTCTTTAATCGTATAAGTAATCAGTGGTAATCCGGTGCTGTCATTAAATTCTGCCGCGGCCATAATGCCTAATTCTGCAATGCTTTTGGCATCTAAATCTTTATTATCATATTGGGTATACATTGCGCCTAGTGCATATTCATTGCCTGAACCGTAGGAATAATAACTGGAAAATTGCTGAATATCGCGATAAGCACCGACTGCAAAAATCCCAAAAGGGTTTATTAATAAAATATCGAGTGTATTGGTTTCAAAACCTGATTCTTCCGATTTTGATTCGAAAAAATATTCTTCTTTTAATGCTTTTTGAAAATCACGCCAATATAAAAAAATATCCTCGACACTGCGCAATAATATTTCACCTTCTTGTGCAGAAAAAAAGTGTTTTATTGCATTATACCCCGCTGCAGGCCCCGTCACGGCAATATAGTTTTCACCCACTGTCATGATTTTACTGTGATTGATCACATGTTTCGCGGTATTTTTTTCTCCGCCCCATTTAATCAAGGTATCACAAGATAACGCGATAGAACCATTTTTACGCACAGCGGTAACGGTTGACATATTGTTTCCTCATTCTTTTGCAAATCTTAATATTTCTTGGCTTAATGCATCGGATAAATAATACCCTGCTGCCTTAAGTTCATCAATCAGGGGCGCAATAGCGTGGATTAGATTTTTTTGCTTTGCCAGTAACAACACACCTGCTGTCCCAATAATCTTTAATCCTAATTCTCTTGCTGCGCTACGACCTAATTTTTCATCAATCAATAATCCTGAATCTAATTGTAAAGCCAAGGCGATCGCACATATTTCACCATTATCTAAGATATCAAACAGTGTAGCGTGTTTTTGAATATCAATGTGTGGATGAATCGTAATCAGATTTTTATCAATCACTTTGCGAAGATCCTGCGCCCCAGGGCGTGATAGATCGGCCAAACATTCATCCGCCACCGCTTGTGGAATAATAACCCTGCCAAATAACTTGGATAATAAAGCCATGTGTTCAATGCGTGCAAAAGCAATGAGTGGACTGGTATCCGCCACAATGATTTGATTACTCAAAATCTTTCAGTTCCTGTGCGATTTCAGTGGGTAGATAATTAACAACAGGGACACCCAAATGTCCCAATTTTTCTATAAATGCCTCCATGGATTGGCCTGCCAACTTGGCTGCTTTGCCTAGAGTCAAAGTCCCTTCTTTATATAATTTCACGGCCAGCGCAGGCCTAAGCCCCAAGGTTAATAAATTTTCACTAAAGGGAACAGCAAGAAAAACAGGACGACCATGCTTGGTAATTAGGGAAAGCTTACCTATTTCAGCATCGTGGATCAAAGCCCCGGTATGCTCTCGCAAATCTCTTACTGTAAAAGTATCCATAATGCCCCCTTTAAATTGTTCCATCAAATGATAGCACATTTATTGGAGCAAAAAAGCTTAAGTCTAAATTAAGTTAGTTGTATTGCACCATTATAAAAAGTCAGTTATCATGGTGTTTTTAT
>CAZPAA010000023.1:0-13302 GCA_964584425.1 uncultured Gammaproteobacteria bacterium
AATATTAGAGAATTTAAATATTTTGCCGCATTTAGAAAATAGCGCAAATCCCATTCGGGAAGTTTTGGTATCACAACAAGGCAGTTTTGGTAAATTATTCTTAAATGCAAAGAAAAGTGAAGACTTGGGTTATGTGATCCCAGCGCCGCATTTGGGCGCAGTATTATTAGATCTGTGTGAACAGCAAAAAAATATCACTTGGTATTCTCCTGTGACTGTAGAAAAAATAACGCAAGAGCATGGAAAAATAAATGCGCATCTATCGTCCCCGTCATTGCGAGCGAAGCGTGGCAATCCAGGTTCCAATACTAATTCGAGCTCTGAACCTGGATTGCTTCGCCTTTCGGCTCGCAATGACGGGGGCTCGGCTCTCAAGGACGGGAGCTCGGTTTGCAATGACGAAGTCTCTGCAAACTTAATGATTGTCGCTGAAGGCACACAATCTTTGACGCGCACACAAATTGCGTTTTCAACCTGGACGCGCGATTATCAGCAATTTGCGATCACAGCCAATGTGAATTTATCGGCAGCAAAATCTAATATTGCTTTTCAGCGCTTCACAAATGAAGGGACAATCGCTTTGCTGCCGTTAGGGGATTTACGTTACACTTTAGTGTGGAGCGTTTCTGCAAAAGATTATGAAAATCTCATCGCATTACCCGATGATTTATTTTTAGAAAAAATCCAAAACCTGATCGGTTTTCAACTCGGAACCGCAACCGATTTAGGCGCGCGTCAATCCTATCCATTAAAAGCGGTGTTTGTCGAAAAAGCCTATGAAAACCGTTTATTATTAATGGGCAATGCGGCGCATACATTAAATCCAATTGCTGCACAAGGTTTTAATTTAACCTTGCGTGATATTGAATGCTTGCTTTCACTGCTTGAAGTCAATCAACCGATAGAAACATTATTAGCGCAATATCAACAAGAACGATTGCATGATCAAAAAAACATGTTACATTTTACCGATGGATTAGTGAATTTATCAACCCTACCGATGGTGAAAAATTTACGCGGTATTGGTTTAAGCGGCATCAACTATTTACCATTCATAAAACATCGCTTGTTTGAACATTTATTGGGGTATTAATGGATACGTCGGATGTGATCATTATTGGCGCTGGCATGGTTGGCAGTTGCATGGCGTTATCTTGTGCACAGCAAGGCTTGCGCGTTATTTTATTAGATAAGCAACCGCCAAGTCCAATCACGCTAGATACACATTTGCGCGTGAGTAATATTAATATCAGTTCAGAGCGTTTTTTAAATCAATTAGGTGTTGTCTTTCCAAAAGATCGCTGTGGTATTTTTAAGCATATTCAAGTATTTCAAGAAAATATTTTGAGCACTTTAGAGTTTGACGCAAAATTATTGGGCCAATCTTACCTTGGCAGTATCATTGAAAATAATGTACTCATCTCACTGATACATCAACAGTTACAACATTATTCGCACGTTCAATATGATTTTGGAATAGCGCTTGAAAACGTGCAATTAACTGAAGACGCGGCGTTACTTTATGCACAACACAAAACTTTTAGCGCGCCTCTTATTATCGGCGCAGAAGGTGCGCAATCATGGTTACGCCAACAATGTAAAATTGCTCAACAAGAAAAATCCTATCAACAAACCGCGTTGGTGACACATATTAAAACTCAAAAGCCACATCAACACACTGCGTATCAGCGATTTTTACAAAATGGTCCATTGGCGTATTTACCGCTTAACGCGGTAGATCAATGCTCCATTGTCTGGTCAAGTACGCCCGAACATATTGAATATTTAACAAAGCTTGATGATCAAACTTTAGCGAGCGAAATTGCGAAGGCGATGATGCATACTTTGGGCGAAGTCGAATTAATTTCCGCTCGTGCGAGCTTTCCTTTATGGATGCGTCATGCCAAACATTATATTGCGCCGCGTGTGGCGCTAATAGGTGATGCGATTCACACCATTCACCCTTTGGCTGGGCAGGGTGCAAATTTAGGTTTGATGGATGTGGCGAGTTTAAGGCGTGCGCTTGATTTCGCAAAAATGCATCAGCGTGATATCGGGAGTTATGCCATATTGCGCCGCTTTGAGCGAGAAAGACGGCTTCCCAATACCTTAATGCTACGAGCCGTTCAATGGTTGGCAGAGAATCAAATGCTGATGCCGACCTTGCGTGGATTGGGCATACGTGTTGCACAGCAGTCAAATTTACTTAAAAAAATAATGATGCAGTTTGTGAATGAATGATCCCCCTTTGAAAAGGGGGTGCCCGTCTTCGGGCGGGGGATTTGAGATGTTTGTTTATAAACCTGAGATCTCAAATCCCCCTAGCCCCCTTTTCCAAAGGGGGATCTCTCAAATCAGGAACTGGGGGCAGGGGATTTAAAGTTAGGTGAAAACTATAGATCCATCACTTATATTATGTTATACAACATGCAGATTTTTATAGCATCAAAATAGGTTTGACCATGATAGATGAACAAGGATTTCGAGCGAATGTGGGGATTGTGCTGTGTAATGCGCAAAACCAAGTGCTTTGGGCGCATCGATTGGGTGAGGATGAACAGGCTTGGCAGTTTCCGCAAGGGGGAATACATCTTGATGAAGATCCTGAGGCTGCGATGTACCGAGAATTGCATGAGGAAATTGGGCTTATGCCTTCAGATGTTGAATTATTAGGGAAAACGGCAGATTGGTTGGCTTACCGCTTTGATAGAGCTAAACTCACGGCTAAGGGATTGCAGTATATTGGGCAGAAGCAACTGTGGTTTTTGTTGCGTTTATTAGCAGATGATTCCAAGATTTGTTTGACGATAGGGGAGAAGCCTGAGTTTGATGCTTGGCGGTGGGTGGATTATGGATATCCGGTAGAACATATTGTGGTTTTTAAGCGGGATGTTTATCGGCAGGCTTTGGGGTTGCTTCAGGCTCATTTGTAAAATTTGATTTTTTCTTTTCCTTTTGCTTGTTTTTTGAGGGTGTATGCTTAAAATTTTGCAGCGCATTATTCAAGAGGTTCATGCCGCACGAAGTGCACAAGAAGCGCTGCAGATTGTAGTGGAGCGCGTTTGTGACGTGATTCATGTGGAGGCGTGTTCTGTCTTTGTGTTAGATCCCATCAGTGGGCGTTATGTGTTGACGGCCTCTCGTGGGTTTTCGCCAACTGGAGATGGGACGCTCAGCATTGCGCCTAATCAGGGGTTGATTGCTTGGGTTGCGCAGCGTGAAGAGCCGATTAATTTAAGGGATGCAACAACGCATCCTAAATATCTGCCTATTTCGGGCCTCGGGGATGAAAAATATAAAGCTTTTTTGGGTGTGCCGATTATTCATCAAAGACGGGTGTTGGGTATATTGGTTGCGCAGCAACTACAAGCACGAGAATTTGGTGCGGCGGAAGAAGCTTTATTGGTCACCATTGCGACGCAAATATCTGATCTGATTAAAAGTGCACAATCCGCTGGGGTATTATTGGAGGTTGGGACCAAGCAATCTGATCAACGTATTAGTGGCATTTCCGGTGTTTCTGGCGTTGCCATTGGCACCGCGGTTCTTGCTTATCCCTTATCGGCACTCGATGCGGTTCCAGATAGAAAAATTACCGATATCGATGCTGAAATAAAAATATTCAACAAAGCTTTAGTACGTACGCGTGAAGAAATTAAAATTTTAAGTGCACGTTTAGCGCATCATCTCCCCTTAGAAGAACAAGACTTATTTGATGCCTATTTACGTATCCTAGATAATGAAAGCTTAGGTACAGAAGTCATCGAAGTGATTGCACAAGGACAGTGGGCACAAGGGGCACTGAAACAAGTGATTGCGCATCACAGTCGACTTTATGAAGAAATGGATGATGCGTATTTACGCGAGCGCGGTGCGGATTTGCGCGATTTAGGTCGACGGGTTTTATCTTATCTTCAAGCCGATGCCAGAGAAAAAATTGTTTATCCTGAGCGCGCGGTATTGATGGGGGATGAAATTACTCCCGCGCGCTTGGCAGAAGCACCACGTAATCGTATTGCCGCGATTGTGACGGTGAAAGGTTCGATTAATTCACATGTGGTGATCATCGCGCGTGCGATGGGGATCCCAACCATTGTCGGGGCAGAAGGTTTATTACTCAGCAATATTGAAAATAAAACGGTGATTGTTGATGCTTATCATGGCGTCATTTATATCGACCCTTCACCCGCATTGTTTGATGAATTTAAACGCTTAGAAGCTGAAGAAAAAGAACTCTCGCATAGTTTAGAAAAATTACATGGTGTTCCTGCACAAACGCCAGATGGGTATCGCGTTCCATTATACGTCAATACGGGTTTAGTCGGTGATATTCAAGCTTCCTTAAGTGTGGGCGCTGAAGGAGTCGGTTTATATCGTACCGAAGTGCCGTTTATGGTGCAGGATCGTTTTCCTTCTGAAGAAGAACAACGCGTGATTTATCGGCAACTGTTGGAAGCATTTGCACCAAAGCCCGTCATCATGCGTACGTTAGATGTGGGCGGTGATAAAGTGCTGCCGTATTTTCCTATAGAAGAACCTAACCCTTTTTTAGGCTGGCGTGGCATTCGCATTATGCTCGATCATCCAGAAATATTTTTAGTGCAAGTGCGTGCAATGATGCGCGCCAGCAAAGGCTGTAATAATTTACATATTATGTTACCCATGATCACGAGTCTACATGAAGTGATTGACGCGAAAGCATTGATTACGCGCGCGCATCAAGAATTATGCGAAGAAGGTGAAGAACTTGAAATGCCAAAAATTGGCGCGATGATTGAAGTGCCATCTGCGGTTTATCAAGCGGAATTAATTGCAGAGCAAGTGGATTTTCTCTCTATCGGCAGTAATGATTTAATTCAATATATTTTGGCCGTGGATCGCAATAATTCGCGGGTGGCCAATTTGTATGAAGGGTTGCATCCAGCGATTATCAGCGCATTGTTACATGTGGTTAAAGCTGCGCATGCGAAAAATAAAACGGTGAGTTTATGCGGTGAGATGGCCGGTGATCCATCTTGCGTGATTTTGCTGATGGCTATGGGTTTTGATTCACTGAGTATGAGTTCTGCAAGCTTGCCGCGGATCAAATGGGTTATTCGCAATTTTAGTTTAAGTCGTGCAAAAACTTTGCTGGAAGAAGTTTTGAGCATGAATCATTCAAAAAACATACGCATTCATCTTGAAAATGCGCTTGAGGAATGCGGTTTGGGTGGTTTAGTGCGCGCTGGAAAATAACGCGTTACTTAAGCGCACATAATCTTCAACCGATAAATTTTCTGCACGTTTTAACGGCGAAATTTCCAGCGATTCAAATATTTCATCACGCACTAAATTTTTCAAACTATTGCGAATGGTTTTTCGACGCTGGCTAAAAGCTTCGCGGACAATATCAGCGAATAAAGTTTCATTTTGTGCACGGATGGGCTTAGTGATGTGTGGAGTTAAATGCACTAATTTTGAAAATACTTTTGGCGCTGGTGAAAATGCTTCTGGTGGGATCACAAATAAACTTTCAACCTGACAATAGTATTGAACCATAACGCTTAAACGCCCATAGTCGCGACCATTGCGCGCTGCACTCATGCGATCGACCACTTCTTGTTGCAGCATAAATACCATGTCTTGAATAATATCGGCTTGATTTAATAAATGAAAAATCAGCGGTGTTGAAATGTTATACGGTAAGTTGCCGATAATACGTAGTTTTTGCGAAGGTTTTACCAATGTATGGAAATCAAATTGCAACACATCGCCTTGATGAATAATAAGTTCGCCCGAAGATTTACTTTTTTCCAGCAAAATAGGAATGAGATCGCGATCTAATTCAATTGCTTGCAAATGGTTTATTTTTTTTAATAAAGGGAGTGTGAGCGCGCCCAGCCCTGGGCCGATTTCAACACAAGTATCACTTTCTTTAGGCGCAAAGCTTGCGATGATGTCAGCGATGATGTGCTGGTCTTGAAGAAAATTCTGCCCAAAACGTTTGCGTGCTTGAGTGTGCATGGGTCTCTCTTGTTAGGATCCCCCTTTGGAAAGGGGGTGCCCGCTTCGGGCGGGGGATTTAAAGATGTTTGATTATACACCAAGATCTTTAAATCCCCCCTACCCCCCTTTTCCAAAGGGGGATTTCATGAATCTATTTCACCCTCGAAGCATATTCCCCGGTACGGGTATCCACTTTGATCACTTCACCTTGCTGTACAAATAATGGAATACGCACAACTGCGCCGGTTTCTAACGTAGCCGGTTTACCGCCGCCACCACTGGTATCACCTTTTAACCCGGGATCCGTTTCAATAATTTTAAGTTCAACAAAAGCAGGCGGATCGACCGATAACGGCGCATCGTTATAAAGTACGACCATACAAATTGCTTCTTCTTTTAGCCATTTTGCACTGTCACCGACCATGTCTTTGCTGACAACATACTGCTCAAACGTATCTAGCATCATAAAATGCCATTCAACACCATCATTATATAAATATTGCATTTCTCGCTCGACGACATCCGCGCCCTCTAAACTCTCACCCGATTTAAACGTGCGCTCCAGCACGCGGCCGGTTTTTAAATTACGCAGTTTCACCCGGTTAAAGGCCTGGCCTTTACCCGGTTTCACAAATTCATTTTCTAAAATGCTGCAAGGGTCGCCATCTAGCATCAGTTTTAAGCCAGGGCGGAATTGATTGGTTGAATAACTTGGCATAATGATTCACTTTTACTCCCATTGTTTGGTAAAATTCCGCCCTATCATACCGAAAATTGAAGAAAATGTCAGACTCCGCTTGGAAAATTGCATTTAAAAACTTGATCCGTGATCCCCGCGTTTTATTAACGCGATTAAATCTCGATGACGAACCTTGGCTTAGCGCCGCACAAAAAGCGGCGCAATTGTTTCCGTTACGCGTATCAGAAAGTTTTGTTGCGAGAATGCGAAAAGGAAGTCCACATGATCCGCTGCTTAGACAAATTTTACCGCTAGATGCGGAATGGGATGAAACGCAGGGTTTTAGCGCAGATCCCTTAAATGAGCATGAGTTTAATCCGGTGTCGGGTTTATTGCATAAATTTAAGGGGCGGGTTTTGCTCACGGTGACGAGTGCATGTGCGGTGCATTGTCGCTATTGTTTTCGCCGTTATTTTCCGTATAACGAAAATAATCCAGGGCGGTTGCAATGGCAGCAGGTGTTTGATTATATTGCCGCGGATAAGAGCATTCATGAGGTGATCTTAAGTGGCGGGGATCCATTAACGCTGGATGATGATTATTTACAGTTCTTTTTTGAGCAACTCAGTCTTATTCCACATGTGAACATCGTGCGCATTCACACCCGTGTGCCGATTATGATCCCAGAGCGTGTGACCGATGAATTGATCGCAACGCTCACTGGCACACGACTCAAGGCGGTGATGGTCGTGCATTGTAATCATGCACAAGAATTAGACGAATCCGTTGGCGCAGCATTACAAAAATTCGCGGAAAAAATGCAGGTTTTAAATCAAAGTGTGTTACTGCGCGGTGTGAATGATGATCCGAATACGTTGTGCTCGCTTAGTGAAAAATTATTTGCCTATGATGTGCTGCCGTATTATTTACACCAACTGGATCCAGTAAAAGGCACCGCTCATTTTGCAATTGAAGATAAGACAGCCATCAGTCTACATCAACAAATGGCCGCACAATTACCCGGATATTTAGTGCCCCGCTTAGTGAGAGAAGTGCCTGGGCATACGGCTAAACAAATGCTTTTTTAATCAAATTTAGGGCTGGTAATAACGAAAGTCATCTGGTAAACTAATCATTTTTGGCCATTAGTTGTACCTATAATGTATTACCGAAGTGTTGCCTTGGTTCCTTCCCGTATCAGAGAATACTGGCAGGGAAAATATGCTGTCCAAATGCTTTGGACCCAAATCCCACCTACGCCCTTAAGCAAGCAGGATGCTTATTTAACAGCATTATTAAAGGTCGCCGAAGAGGGTATAACATTCATTGAATCGCAACTTGATGAGAAAAGTCTTCAACCTAACGGTTTAGAAGAGGTTTATAAAGAGGTCGCTCAGCTCTTTGTAAAATTAGCCAAATTAATAGATTTTACAGAGGGACCATCGTGTAAAGAAGTGCAAAATGAATGTATTTCTGATCCCGATTTTAATGTTTTAATGAATCTACTGCATCAGGATCTTTTAGCTTCTATTCAATACTATCCCAAGGCTGTTCTCTCTATCCCCAATAATTTTATGCTCGATATTGCAACTACTTTCGGCTCGACTGTAATTGTTAGAGGGTATAGGACAGGGGCACATCCATTTTATGCATCAATCATAAAAGGAAATAAATTCAAACCCGGTAATGGTTTTTGTGCGGGCAATGTTGAGATATGGGGGCAAAAGAGTGAGGATTCAGCTGAAAATTTCATAAGAATTCAAGCCAGTCCCGTTTCAATGGCCAGTGATTTTGATGGCACGGATGCCATTGCACGATTTAAATCCTATGAAATTACACAAAGATTAGTGACCGGACGAGATGGAAGATTAATGAATTTTACCAGAGAATCCTGTTTTAGATATATTGCTATTTCAAATGAGACAGGCGGACATGTGATAGGCATAGAGCAAGTCAAGAATAGCACCGAGGTTGAAATTTGTGAGCATAATGCTGCGATAATGAGGTTTCAATCACCTAAAGAAGCTTTGGAATGCCTGGAAGTATTTTGCGTTATTTATTTTGCGCGCCACGATTTTTCTTGGGTTTTTTTATATGAAAAAAAATTAGAAAATCCTTCCTCAAATGATGATATGCCTAAGCTACACCCTACCTCTCAAAGTGCGCCTAAAACGCCTAAAATATTCAGCATTTGTGAGCTTTTATTCTGTATGTCTCAAATCAGTTTAAAAGAAACAGACAAGAATGAGAAGAAAAAATATCTAGATATTGGGGTTCGATACTTAAAAAAGCATATGCCAAAACCTTATGAGAAGTATTTCAACAAGTTGAGTACAAAATTATTACATGAGGAATCAACAGAAGATGATATCATGGGTTTTTGTATATTTTGTGAAATGTTCGATACCCTACTGAACCTAAAATCAGATACAACAATCCAAAGGGATCGTAATCCTTTAGTGATCAGCTCTGATATAATAATCAAACTTTTATTAGAGGCAAGCGATCGAAGCCATAGGCTTTTTTTAGGTATTTTAGGTGTGATTCTTTTAAGGCATCGAAAAAATTATTGGGTTCGGCTGGCGCGAGTGCTTTACGCACTAGCATTTGGGCAGATATCTTTTAATGCTATCTATTACAATGGCAACATCTACAATAGGGATTTTTTTCAAACATTAGATTTTCTGATTTCTTCTGCCGTAGAAAAATTTGATCCTAAAAATCCTATTCATTGGAATGCTATATTAGCAAAAAACGAATGTTTACGATGTGATGAATATATTATTGAAAGTCACACACCTCTACTTACCCCAAGTTTTGACAAGCAAAATAAAATTATTTCGGGTGGATTATTATCTCAAGCGTTGATACGTGATGATTATGCCCCGGTTGGTAAAGAAAGTGCCGGGGCATACTGCTAAGCAAATGCTTGTGGGTTAATATCTTCAATAAAAAGTAATGATTGTTTCCATGGGGCTGTTACGAGATTATTGATGAGTCGTTGATCGGCTGTGACTAAAAGAGATTTTTCACGCAAGGCCAATGCAACATATAAACTATCATAAAATGAACATGAGTACTCTTTTGCAATCTGCCAGGCATCATGAAGTAACGGTAAAATGTCATAATTAATGATGGGTAATCGCTTAAAGTCACTCAATATGGACAAAGCAGTCGTAGGCGTAATTTCCTGCATTCTTTGTTTTTTCCAGAGAATATTGCCTACTTCAGCAAAAATAAGATCAGGGACCAGCAATTGAATAGTATTATCCCATAAACGTGTAGCGGCTGTTGCGTGAATTTCTGGTATAAACCATTTGATAGCGACACTCGCATCCACCACATATTTTTTCATCTTTTATCTCTATCTTCTCGCAATAATTCTGTACTGTCAGTGAAAGTTCGGCCTGCTAATTGTTCTTTCCAAGAAGAGGTTATTTGTTGTGCTTCAGCCACTGACATTTTTGTAGCTGCTTCAATAATGGCTTTTAATTCACCTTGTAGAGAGCGATGGTGTCGTTTGGCCATTAGTTTTAAAGCATTTATCATTTCTGGTTCCAAGTTTCGGATTAATAATTCTGCCATACACTGTTCCTTAAAATAGATGATATCAAAATGATAGCATTTATTTCAATAGATCACATGTGATTTATTTTTCGCGCGCAGGTGAATCATTTTTATATTTTAAATCTAAAATGTATTTTAGGGCAAGGATTTTATCTGATTATGCCCCAGCTGCTAAGAGAAGTGCCGGGGCATATTGCTAAGCAAATAGGTATTAGAAGTAAACGTTGACCCCAAGACCAAATTGAATGGAATGGGTGTCCATTTCAACATCATCGGTAATTGTGACGGGAGCACCCGTCTCTAAAGTCGCATGCTGGGTAAAGGTATTGTCATAGTCTTCATAAATAACATATAAAACTTGGCCTGCAATGCTGATGTATTCAGATAAAAAACTTTTCTAAGCCGACGCCAAAGCGGCCGCCAACCAAAGTCGGTTCATCTTTATGTGTAGTCCTTCAAAAGGGGAATTCTTAACATTTGCTTTTACCGTTCATATTTTGTACAATGCAGCCTTATCGCGGGGTGGAGCAGTCTGGCAGCTCGTCGGGCTCATAACCCGAAGGTCGTAGGTTCAAATCCTACCCCCGCTACCAGATGAAGTACAAGGGGCCGAGGATTGGCCCTTTTGTTTATGTTTTTCAAGCACATAAAAATAGGACGGGCTTTAGGCCCGTTTTTTATGCGATAAGATGAAATGAATTTACAAGCAGAAGAACTACAAATATTACTAGCGCCTGCGCTTGCTTCGATGGAATGCCAATTATGGGGCGTAGAGGTTATTCCTCAACACCACCCGTTATTGCGCATCTATATAGATGGACTGAACAGCGGTGCAATTACGATTGGCCAAATAGGGCAGGCCAGTCACAAGGTGATCGATGCTTTGCGCTTAGCTGGAGTAAATACGGAGCTTATCCATTTGGAAGTCTCCTCACCAGGCGTGAATCGGCGTTTATTCACCCTGGCACAGTGTGAAGCATTGATAGGAAAAGAGATCGCAGTAAAATTAAGACAGTCGCTTTTAGGTCGACAAAAGTATAAAGGCGTATTGACTGCTGTGAAAGGCAATCAACTGTCGATTCAGCCATCAGATTCGGAACAAATAGAATGCCCCTGGGATTTAATTGCAAGGGCCAATGTGGTTGCTGATTTACAAACTTATTTAACATCAGAGAAAAAAAAGTGAGATAGCCATGAGTAAAGAAATTCTTTTAGTAGCAGAATCCGTATCACATGAAAAAGATGTACCAAAAGAAGTCATTTATGAAGCCATAGAAGCCGCTTTGGCCATGGCCACGCGCAAAAAATACAATACCGAATGGGATGTACGCGTCGCAATTGACAATAAAACCGGCGATTATGAAACGTTTCGTCGCTGGACGGTTATGGAAGAGAACTTTGACGAATTTGAAAAGGGTCTCGAGCATCCCGACCATCAATTAAACCTCGTGCAAGCACAAGAAAAAAATCCAGATGCAAAAATCGGCGATGTTATCGAAGAGCCTATTCCATCGGTAGAATTTGGCCGTATCGCTGCTCAAACTGCAAAACAAGTGATCGTGCAAAAAGTGCGTGAAGCAGAACGCGCGAAAGCGCTGGATGCCTATCGTTCCAGAGTCGGCGAATTAATTACCGGTGTTGCCAAAAGTGTAACGCGTGATCATGTGATCCTCGATATTGGCCAAAACATCGAAGTATTATTAACGCGCAGTGAAATGCTGCCCAGAGAAGCCGTGCGTATGGGCGATCGCGTCCGTGCTTATCTTTATGAAGCCAGTCCACAAGCCCGCGGCCCACAATTATTTGCCAGCCGCATTCATCCCAATATGTTGCGCGAATTATTCAAAATTGAAGTGCCAGAAATTGGCGAAGAACTGATCGAAATTAAAAGCGTTGCGCGCGATCCTGGCGTTCGCGCGAAAATTGCAGTTAAAACCAACGACGGTCGGATTGATCCCGTCGGCGCGTGCGTCGGTATGCGTGGCGCTAGGGTTCAAGCGGTTTCCAGTGAATTGGGCGGTGAGCGCATCGATATCGTGGTATGGGATGATAATCCCGTACAATTTGTGATCAACGCAATGGCGCCTGCAGAAGTCGTTTCCATTATTATGGATGAAGATGCGCACACCATGGACATCGCGGTGAAAGAAGAACAACTCTCCCAGGCCATCGGTCGCGGCGGACAAAACGTACGCTTAGCGAGCGAATTAACCGGCTGGGAACTTAATGTGATGAGTGAAAAACAAGCCTCTGAAAAGAGCACCGAAGAGACTGCGCGCCTAGTCCAACTCTTTTTAGACAAACTCGGTGTTGATGAAGAACTCGCTCAAGTACTGGTAGAAGAAGGCTTCTCTTCCATTGAAGAAATTGCATACGTTCCCATTCAAGAAATGTTAAATATCGAAGGCTTTGATGAAGAAGTCGTAGATGCCCTGCGTAATCAAGCAAAAGAAGTATTGCTATCTGAAGCCGCAGCGCAAGAACAAGCCGCAGGCGCACCTGCTGAAGATTTATTAAGCCTACCCGGCATGAATGAAACATTAGCCACAACCCTTGCGCAAAGTGGAATTAAAACCCGGGATGATTTAGCCGAATTAGCAATAGATGACTTACTCGATATCGCTGATTTAGGGCATGAAAAAGCATCCGAGTTAATTATGGCTGCACGTAAACATTGGTTTGATGAAGAAGGCTAGAATAAGTTATGACTGATAAACCCGCTGGACAAAAAATAACCTTAAAGCGCAAGCGCGTTGAGTCGATCAAGGTTGGGACCAAAACCATTAATGTGGAAGTGCGGAAAAAACGTACTTACGTGCCCAAATCTCCTGAAGCTGTTACCGCCGAACAGGAAGCCGCAACGCCTATCGAACAAGCCGTAGTTTATGAAGCGGAAGTCATACCCGAAGTACCGACAGTAGAAGCCATACCTGAAGCCGTTGTCAGCAAAACTGAAGCCACACCCGCAACACCCAAACCCAAAAGCACACTTAATCGAAAAAAATCTCATGAGGATAAAAAACGTGGCGGTGGTGTACGTCCATCAACTCATGAAAAAAAAAACAATTTTT
>CAZPAA010000024.1:0-13225 GCA_964584425.1 uncultured Gammaproteobacteria bacterium
GCAATGACGGAGCGCCTGCTCGCAATGACGGAGCGCCTGCTCGCAATGACGGAGCTGCATACTTAATATCCCCTTAATTATTCTGTGATATTTTAAGGCAAACTAACTTACAAAATGTAGTATATGCCATTATTAATCAATATCGTAACCGCTTTACACAATAATGAAAGGATCAATGTTCCAGGGCTAGATCTGAAATCATTAAAAGAAGAGTATAGGGTCACTGTCCCTAAAGAATCCCATAGGCACCATGTGCAACGAGGCGATTATTACCTATTCTTCTCCCCACCTCTTGATTCACTGTTAAATGACCTTTGTCGCGCGCTAGAAGATCATTTCCCGGGAGTAAAGATCGAAGCATTCAATGGCATTAAAAAAATTGTGTTTATCGATACCGATGTTGAACATTTTAAAGGAATGAACGAACAACAAATTTTGCAAGCCATGGATACTAAGCACCAAGATATTGTTCAAACATTGACAGCAAAAGACACAAAAAGCCTGTCAGGGTCAAAAAATTTTGAAGAAGAAATGAAAGATTTAGCGCTTGATTTTGAAGGCGCGCTGGAAACGTTAGGGTTAGTTACCGATCCACAAAAAAGAATTGAATATCAAGAACAAGTTAAAGCCTATATTCGATTCCATGCAAAAGATCCTCGTCCAGAAGCCGCTAAAAATGTACAAATGTTAATCTGGGCGGCATTAGCGATGGGGCCCAAAGATAACGATCCATTGAATATTCAATACTTGATGAATGAATTATCGGTAAATTATTTTGCTGATTTTGATCAATTAAACCCTAAACAAAAAAATAGGATTGTCAGTGCAATTAATCCGTTTTATCGTGAACATTCTGATCATCTGGTCGCTTTTGCTTTTAGCATTCATGAAGGTATGTATAGATGGGACCGTCAAGAGATGATCACTTCCTTAGAAAATATTTTGGGAAAGAAAAATATTTTTAGCGTAACTCCTGCGCAAAAACAAGAACTCACAAGACAATTGCAACAAGATCCTAATTTATATCAAATAGTAAAATCCGCTGTATTCAACACCCAATATTTTATACTCGCTGATTATAAAAAACTAATATCAACAGCAGAAAAGCACGTCAATAGTGTTTTTCAGTCCACTAAGAGTCCTGAAAGTAAAGCGATGGCTGTATTGTTGGATCAATTTAATAAGCAGCAAAACGGCGCCCCTTTAAGCAATGATGATAAAATAAAACTTTTTCTGATGATGGAAGTCTATTTTGAGAATAATTATTCTTATAATGTTGGGGAAAGACGCAAACGAACTTTTGCGGCAGAATTATTGGATATTTATAAACACCTAAAATTCGATATGGAATTGGCAACGGCTCTTTTTCAGCTCACAGAGCCTGTAAAATGTGTGAGTTCTAGTCTTCTTTATGAAAAAAAATTAATGGACTTGGGTGGTCAATGTATAGCAAGTTCATCTTCTACTACTCGCAGAGTGAATACGGCTGCGAGCCCTGCCAATAACAATAATAGTAATAATAACAACCGGGGAAATGCTTTAGAAGATGAAGACGATGATGACTCAACTAAAAAGAAAGTGACTTTTGGTTATCAAGCAGAAACTCAAAATAAAAATACTTTAACATCCATAATGAAAAAAACAAAATAAGTCCTATATCCTCCGTCATTGCGAGCCGAAAGGCGAAGCAATCCAGGTTCTGTGCTCATTTATACATCAAAACCTGGATTGCCGCGCTGCGCTCGCAATGACGGAGTTTTCGCAATTACAAGTGGAAAAGGTTTATAGCTGTGTCACACCCGATTTAACGATGCTGTGGAACTATTATTGTCTATCGGTGACATGGAAATGGATCGATTTGAGGTTTGGGCGGTTAGTAAGGATGGTCTGGTGCTTACCCATTTCCAACAGCAGCCCACACCATCGCGAACACTGGTTACAATCCGCTCGGGGACTTTGTTGTGGATGATGGAAGGGTAAATCACCGTAGGGGTTGATACGCCCAATAAGGTTGAAAACAAAACAAAAATCACCCCACCCGGTTGGTGGACGTTTGCGTAAATCACGATGGCACCAGAGCCTATGCCCTGGATAACGCCTAAGGCCATCCCGTAACTAAACGTGCGGCAAGTTAAATTCACTTTGGTTTTGCAGCAACTGGGGGCGGGTTCGCCGGGCGCGAGGGCAGCAGCATCGGTTAGTCGTTTATATTCTGCCAGCGTTTTTGCATTGGTAAACGTATCTATTGTCCACTCTTCTAAACTCGATACACGGCGCCCTCTTCGCATAAAATTCCAATTTTTATAATGCAGCCAACTCCTTTCCGATTCTTTTTTTTGCATATAAGGGAGCAGCGTCGTATAAAATTCATGTAAAAGTTGTTGGTATTTGGGCATGGGAATGAAAGGGGCTTGCGCACCTTGTTTACATTTTTTTGCGATTAAATCATGCGTCGCTATCGCGTTTTGATAAATTCCAAATGTGCCTTTTTCACCCGGCATTCCAACGAGGTCGTTTTCAACAAACATTGGGCGAATCAAGGGCGGCATGTCAGGAATATCAGTGAGTATAAATGGGGTAAGATAATCAAGATATGCGTCTATGCGATCTTCCGTCGGTCTCTTATTGTCTTTTAAGCGATGTATTTTGGAAAAATCTATACCGGCATCAGGTGCTAGAAGATATTGCTCTAGATTATCAGCAAAAGTTTTTAGTATTTGTAATTCGTCTGACATGGTGAACCCCTGCTCTTAGACTTTTAAGTATGGAAGGAAAGAGCAGGGTTTTCAACTGAGTAGATAAGTGCCCATGTTAAATTGAATCAAAGTTTGTTATTAAGCGTTTGAAAATTAATACTTGGGTCATTTGGAGTAAGATTAGCAAATTCACTCCCCACTCTTCCCTTCATTTTCTTCTCAAGTTTAGCCTCTACTTTTGCTCTATATTGAGGGCGTTCTATAGCACTCATATTTTCATATATGGACTTTACATACTTATTTTCCTTCGCGGTATAGACCCCAAACCCGGCTCCACCCGCCAAAAATACGCCTGAGCCTATACCAAACCCAACAGTGAACAATCCGCCTAATTTTGCTGCGGCTACAATCAACGGGATGACCCCAAAACCACCTGTTGCAGCAGCGAGAAAACCAATACCGACTAGCAATGCCAATACAACCATACAAATAGCTAAATTTTTACCTGAGGCTCTGTATCTAAGTTTCACTTCCTTTGATAACTTTATGTAATTTGATGAATTAAATTTTGGACTGCCTTCCACATATAATGTTGTTTCTCTCGCAACTCTTGCTAATAATTCTAAATCGACACCATAAAAGATTTTACCAGTTTCCTCACAAGAGGTTATTTTGGAATGATTTTCTTTTGTTATTTTTTTGATCTCATCATATACTGCCTGTGCAAATTGATTAGGCGCAGCTTTTAATGCCTCTTTTAATGCCGCCATGGCATCGTCATATTCTTTTTTCGCATCCGCCTCATCTTCCGCTTTTGCTTCTTTTTTCTCTCTACGCGATTTGAGTTTGGGTGGTTTTGCTTGGATTGATTTTCGGTTTTCATCGGTGATTTTGTCTGGGATGGAGTATGAAGAATTTTTCAGCATTAACTTATCGTTAATCTCATCACAAACGGCATTATATTGGTTTTGAGTTTCCTCTGACGGACTGGTGACCAAGTCTGCTAATAGAATCGCGGCTTTGGTGTATAACATCAATGCTTCTTGTTTTTCTTTATCTTCGAGTTCACCTTTGAGCAATTCACATTCTAATTTTAATTTTTTATAAATCGCTTTTATATCAAAGTTTCCAGAATATTTTTTGCTAACTTTTTCTAATAATTTCATGGCTTTTGTATGGTTCACTTCAGCCATTGTGAGTGCTAATTCTTTGATGGCTTTATCAAATTCACTTATTGCCACCCCAGAATCATTATTACCATCGTCACCCAAAATACCGGCGGCATATTTTTCATCTTTAATTTTGTACCAATTTTCAAATCGAGTAGAGGTTAATTTCCAATATTTTGCACAAAAATCAACATCATAACGGTCTGAAATGCTTTTCTCTAAGATTTCGGTGAGTCTTGCTATTTGTAAATAATATGTATCGTCTCTTTGCCTTGTATCTAATCCTTCTTTAATGGTATTTACAGCTTTTAATATTTCTTCTAAAGCTGTGCTAGCCTTTTGTTCAGATACATCCTGAGGTAAAACCACTTCGGCTTCATTCTCTTTCTCATCATTTTTTAACTTTTCATATTCTGCTTCATATGCAATTCTTGTCTTAATTAGCCATTCTGCTTGTGTGTAGGTTGTTGCTATTTCGCCTTGAATACATTGTTTTTCGTCACCACTCAATGAATTATCTTTTTTATTTAACAAATCAATAGCCAGTTGATTAAAATTATGGATATGTCTTTGAATAGAATTTATTTGCTCATAAAGGTTTTTTAGCGCTGCATTTTTATTTAATTCGTTCTTTTTTCCACTCTTTTCATTTTCTTCATTTGCAGTTTTTATATTTTCAAGTTTTTCATCCGCTGATTTATGAGTCGCTTGAATCTCTTTTTCTATAGTATTTCTAAATAAATAGATCTCTATGATTTTTGTAATATTCATCAACTGATCTGGATATGCTTCAGCGCTTGGGTCATTTAACGCTTGTTTTTTTTCTTCAATAGCTTGGATTATTGCTGTATATGGATTTTGCACTCCATCATTTGCACCATAATTTTTTTCCAAATCTTTAAGTGCATGCAGCGCAGCATGATAATTCAGCTCTATCATGTCTTTGGCTAATTGCTTAACCTCTCCTATTTCCTGTCTTGCAGCATCATCTGTTTTTATACAAGGCAATTTTCCATCTAGCAAATACTTCGCACAGTCATTATAAAAATGAATTTGTGGCTGCTTAGGAAAATCGTCGATCAAATCATAGGTTGCACTGATAATGTCTGTACAATTTTTCAATAGGTCCCGATATTTTTCAAACTTTTTAAATGCCTCTTTATCAATGGTTGCATGATCGGCAGCATCTCTATAAATAAGATCGCTGTTTTCTTTTCTTAATTTAGTAATGGCTTTGTAAACCTTAATCGCCAGAGTTTGTGGGGTATCGGGTTGACGTGGTTGTGGTTGGTGTTGTTGTTCCTCTTCTTGTTGGGAAATGTCCGTCACTTCTTCTGATCTTGCCGTCAATTGTGCTAATCCGTCTAGTTGAGATAAAAGCTCTTCGGCCCTACGATCTTCATTTGTAACCTCTATTGCCTTAGAAGCTCGCAGTTCAGTGCCGTCATTTTTACCTTCATCTGCATCTTCAAAAGAAATGGCTATCTGTTGCTGTTGCTGTTGCTGTTGCTGTTGCTGTTGCTGTTGCTTACTGTCCTTTGGTACTAAATTCTTTTCTACAAGCCGTTTTTCAAATTTTTGAAGCATATGATTCAATGGACTTTCATACTTGCCAATCGCAACTTTGTTTGCAGTTATTGCTTCTTGTTCTGATGAACTAATCCCAATTACAGCGCCAACTTGCGGCATAAATAACTCGTTCAGCATTTTAAGCAGTGCAGTATTTGTTGCATAAAAATTCACTAAAAGAGGTTGTTGGCCTTGGATCACTTCAAAAACACTGATCGTCTCACCTGCAATCAAGTTGGCTGTTTTGCCAAATATCACCGCACCAGGATTTTCATATTGACAGGTAACGATAAAATAAAAACGGCCTTTGTTTTCTACATACTCCATGCGAAGATCATGAATATTAAAGCCAAATTCAGCATTCATGAGATTTGTAATATGAGAAACCATTATTTTGTTAAAAAATAAGGCATCACAAGCCTCATTGCTAAGACCATGTTTTTTTTGTAGAATATCTTTGAATTTTTTTTCAGAAGTACGACTCGTAATTCCAAGCTCTTTGGCTGAATAATGTCGATAAGTAGGCAGAGGTATTGGCAGATCATTAGGCTGCAGAAATCCACCTTTGGCAGCCTCATTTTTCTTGAGATCTTCGGTAACTTTTAACGTCAGACCAAATCGCAAAATATATTTGCGCAATTTTTCATAATCATGCGTTGGCGTTCTAGAAAAAAACCAAAACCAAATTTTACGGATCCCAGAGACATATGACTGTAGGGAGTTCAAATAACTCTTATTCAACGCAAATGGAGTCATATTGCGGCCAAATAATATAAACTCGCTAGGAGAATTAGGTTGAATGGCTTGGTAATTTTTAGGGGGCATAATTTTCTCTCCAAAACATAATTAATTTCCGATTATTGAAGTGCAATATACCACTATAAAATTAAGGAAAGATTATATAGGATGTTTCTAACAAAATATATGTGAACAAATATTATCTTACTAGCTAACTTAGTATAACCTGGGAAATTCTGAATAAAATGACAAATATAAATTTAACCAGTATCGCGGTCTATTGTTGGTCTAATCAGGGTGGTCCCAAAATTTATGCCGCATTTGCTGAAAAATTAGCGGTGGAATTTGTGTGCTCGGGGGTGAGCTTGGTGTATGGCGGCGGTAATGTGGGGCTGATGGGGATTATTGCTGATGCTATGTTGGCGCAAGGTGGGAAGGTGATTGGGGTGATTCCGCAGGCGTTGGTGGATATTGAGGTTGCGCATCATGGCTTAACTGATTTGCGGATTGTGGATACCATGCAGGCGAGAAAGCAGTTGATTATGGAACTATCCGATGGCTGTATGATGCTGCCCGGCGGGATTGGTTCATTAGATGAGTTTTTTGAGATGGTTACGCTGGGGCAGTTGGGATTTCATAAAAAACCCTGTGGGATATTGAATGTGAATGGATATTACGAACATCTGATCAAACAGTTAGACCGTGCCGTGGATGAAAGATTTTTGCGCAGGGAATATCGAGATATGATTCTAATCGATGATACGCCCAGAGGTCTGCTGACACAAATGAGGAATTACATGCCGCCGGAGATGGGAAAGTGGATTATCAAAGAGGAAGAATGAAAAATATGGCCATTAGATATCTCCCCCGCGTGTTTTTTGGCATATTTGCCCCCTTTGTAAAGGGGGCCGGCCGCTTCGGCCGGGGGGATTTTAGCGGACTTGGGGGGTGACTCGGGCTTAAAAAAAATCCCCCCGCCGAAACGTCGGCCCCCTTTCAAAAGGGGGCAAATGACCCATGAGATTTTGCGATGTTATTCCGTTATAATCATCTTATGCCGAACACTCAACCACATGCCATCATCGTTTCCGGCCCTAATGGTGCGGGGAAAACAACCCTAGCATTGGAATATCAAAAAATTCATCCTTTTATTTACCTGAGCGCTGATGCGATTGCTTTTGAGCTGAATAAAACAGAGCCGGCAAAGGTTAAAATTCAAGCAGGACGATTGTTTATACAAAAAGTGACATCTGGTATTGCCAAGCGGGATCATTTGATTATTGAGACGACTTTAGCAGGTAAAAGTTTTCAACGTGTGATAGAGCAGTTGAATGCTGCGGGTTATCATACAGTGTTATCGTTTGTATTTTTACAAAGTCCGGAGGCTTGTATTGCGAGGGTTGCAGAGCGGACTATAAAAGGTGGGCATTATGTGCCGGAAGAAGATGTGAGACGGCGGTATTATCGTGCACTAAATAACTTCTGGCTTATTTATAAACAACAAGTTAATGAGTGGCATTTATTTTTCAATACACTTGAGGAATTTATTCCCATCAGTATGGGTGAAAAATCAAATCATACTGTGATGGACGATATAGGGTTTGCTTTATTTTTAAATAGTCTTGGAGAAATTCATGAGTAATGATGGCATTTTAAATATAGAAACCTACCTCAGCTCTTTGGAACTCACCCGCATTGGTAACCGTGCTGTGCATAACGCTCAGGAAGAAAATCGTAGATTAGGGATCCCTAATTCTTATACCATTAATGGGATTTTATATTTTGAGAAACCTAATGGTGAATTAACCACAGAAAATTTATTGGCAAAAATGATGCATGAGCGGGGGTTGCCTTGAGTAAATTTGCTCAATATCCTGAGCAAATTTGATTGAAATAATGAGCATTTACTATATACTCTGTTGTATGACATTCAAACGACAAGCCTATAAAACCATTTTAAAGCGCCTGGAAGAACCCAGAAACACCATCCAAGTCATTTCTGGACCTAGACAGGTGGGTAAAACCACGTTGATAGCCCAAGTATTAGAGGCCATCAAAATACCCGTGCATTATGCCTCTGCGGATAAACCAGGTCTTGATAATACCCTGTGGATTGAACAGCAATGGGAACTGGTGCGAGTACTGGCTAATGATCCTGATAATACCCAAGGTGAGGCCATTCTCGTACTGGATGAAATACAAAAAATCACACATTGGTCAGACACGGTTAAACAACTCTGGGATGAAGATACATTTAAAAAACAAAAAATTAAAATTGTATTACTGGGATCATCGCCTTTACTCATGCAAGCTGGATTAAGTGAAAGTTTGGCAGGCCGTTTTGAAACCATCCCAGTGACGCACTGGTCTTTTAGTGAAATGCGTGAGGCATTTGATTGGAACTTTGATCAATACATCTACTTTGGCGGCTACCCTAAGTCTTCGGAATTTATTCTGGATGAAAATCGTTGGCGCGATTATATTAATGACAGTTTAATTGAAACCAGTATTTCACGCGATATCTTACTCATGAATCGAGTGGATAAACCGGCGCTGCTACGTCGATTATTTTATTTAGGCTGTGCATATTCAGGGCAAATTTTATCCTATCAAAAAATTTTAGGCCAGCTCAGTGACGCGGGCAATACAACCACATTATCACATTACCTTGAATTGCTCTCTGGTGCGGGCTTACTCACTGGTCTAGAGAAATATTCAGGAAAAATTGTCAACAAGAAATCTTCGAGCCCCAAATTTATTCCTTTAAATACGGCTTTAATTTCGGCGCAAAATAACATCACTTTAAATGATGCGCGTAAACAACGCGCCTATTGGGGCAGATTGGTAGAAGCCAGTATTGGCGCATATTTATATAATCAACGCTATGAGCATCGAATGCAGGTTCACTATTGGCGTGAAGGTCAGTATGAAGTAGATTTCATTTTAAGTGATCAGAATAAGATCATAGCGCTTGAAGTAAAAAGCGGGATTAAACCACAGGCTTTGCCAGGTATAAAAAAATTTCAAGAAAATTATCCTTGCAAAGTGCTGCTGGTGGGTGGGCAAGGGATTGGTTTGGAGGATTTTTTAGATTCGTCTATTGCTAGGTGGTTGTAAAAATGAGCAAACACGCATGGGCGTGTTTGCTCGGTCAAGCTACTAGAGAATTACACAGCGCTTACTTTCATTTCGTTTCCCGGTATCCGTCCCTGGGTGTAGCAAGGACTCGCTTGCAGTCCTGCTGCCGCCGTTGCCATCAGCGCGGATATATTGAGCGCTAGACGTTTGTTGTTGTTGCTGGGCTGGCTGGATTGAGTTAGCCGCTGAAAGCTCTGACGTTAACTTTTGAATAGTGCCCTTGGCTTGAGCAAGTTCCTGCTCTTTATCTCGAAGAAGCTCAGCATTATTTTCCAATTTCGACTCTGCTGCTTTCAGGCTTTGGGTTAACTCAAAAATCTTTGCATTCACCTTTTCCGCTTCCTGCGAACGTGTCTGAGCACTCATGGTTCTTTCGTCTTCAAGTACTGACAACTTACTTTTTAATCCCTCAATTTCTTCTTTTAATCTTACAATCTCTTTTTCTTGAGGGTTGCTAACTACCTGCGCACGTAATGCCGTCACCTCTTCAACTACCACATAGTCTTTTACATCTTTTTTCAAAGCGTTACGTGTAGGCCATTCTTCCGGTGCAATGTTCAATGCCAGCTTTAATTCCCGCGCAGCAGCAATAACTTGGTTAGCCGCAGTGTTAAAATCCATTTTTGCAGTCTTAGCGACTTCTTCATTAGATGTAGCTAATGTACGGTTAAACAAATAAAGATTTAATGTATCAATGGCGGCACTGACATCTCTATTAGGCAAGTTACCTTTTTGCTGGAGTTTTTGATAAGCCAGCAGCAACTTGAGGTCGCGAGATAATTCTAGGAATAAATCGCCTTCAACTTTGCCCTGATTGTTTGCTTGGAACTCCTCACATAGGGTAAGAACGCCGTTCAATTTAGGATTTCTTGTTCTGATATTTTGGATTTGCTCAAGCAATATTGGATCAACGCCATCTTTTGCTTTTGATTGTTTATCAAATAACCAAGCGACTGCTTCTATCAAAATCCCTGCATGCTCAGCAAACAATAAATCATAATTCACAATATCGATATCAACGATAGAGGGGGTAGATAGATCGTCCCCACCACACATCGTTTTATAAGCACCAGCCAGGATGTCCGCCAAGACTTTTTCTTCAAAAAATCCAAACCAGGGAATCGTACGCATCACTGCAGAAGGACCAGAACGATTATCACCTACTTGGGCTCTCGTTTCTTGAGATTCTAAAATTTTAAGCAGCTTTTGCTTTAATGCTTCATTCTCAGGAGCAAAATATTTTTTGTCTACTTCGACTTTTATTTTAACTGCAAGTGTATGCGCATTGTGCGCTATTTTACTCTTCTCATTGTCGTCACTTTCCTCATAGCTTTCCAGCTTTGTGATGACACTGTTTAAGAGTGCTATCGCGGCTTCACCCACAACAACTGTAGGAGAGGCTGCTGTTGTGCTCGATGACGCTTCTGTTCCAGTACCTGCTTGTGCTTGTGCTTGTGCTTGTGCTTGTGCTATTGATTGTGCTTCAGCCTCTGCTGCTTTTGTCGCAATTTCAAAAAGCTCATTTAAATCGTAAAGCTTCCTATCATTTTCAGGGATGAGGGTTAATAAAAAATCATGCAGTTCTTTAACTTTCGGATTCATCTTTAGAAACGCTTTACGAGAAGGACTGTTTTGCGCAAATAAATCTTTACTACTCAGTTCTTCGGTAAGTTCTCTTAACAGAGTAACAAGTGCACCGCCTTCATCCATGCCGCCCAATGTGGCTTTAAATATTTTGTCGGGTCTATCGCCCAAAATAAATGCATATCTTTTGGTGTCTGTACGTCTTATAATAGGCACAAAATCCGTAGCCAGATTAACACCCAAATCACCAACCGCTTTAATGCCCGCAAAAGTATCTTCTTCAACAAAGGGAACGAGCGCATCCGGGTGATTAGTCTCAATATAATCAAAAGCCTCACGCTTTTGTGCCAATAAGAACATTTTTTTCATGTCAAGTCTAGACATCCCTTTAGACGCTGGGAATGCTCCACTAGCGAGCAGCGCATATTTTTCTCTTGCTTTTTTGTGATTCGCAAGTCTTTTTGTCAAGTCATCGAATTTTGCTTTTTCTTTTGCTTGATCCACTGTTGCCAATTCTGCGCTTAATGCACCTTCTCTAATTTTTCTTTTTTCATTCAAAAGATCCATGGGTTTGTGCCAACCAGCAGCGCCCACATATTCTTCATATAACAAAGTGAAATCATCTCTTGCGGCTTCATTATTAAGAGGAACAAATACATGACCGTCATGAGCAGTTAAACCTGAGGGAGGGGAGACATTTTTAAGATGCTTAATATCATCCACAAAAAACTTTTGCCCTTTAGCTTCAAGACGTTCTTTCAAACGCATGGATGCCACGTGAGCACTGACAATGCGAGCTAGGGTATCAATTGAATTCTTTGTGACTTGTGGTGTTGGAGACATAATGTAAGCATCCTCATGTGAATAAAGTGTTAACTAACTACAAGGCTACAAAGCTACCATGAATAAAGTCGCCAATGCAACGATTTTATGTTTATTAAATGATATTTAAAATATTAAGAATTATCTAATAAATGCAATTCTTGCAACGCATACACTTCTTCACTCACGCGGGTATTTAATGTAGAGAGCGCAGCCTGCGCGCCGGCCATGGTGGTGATGTAATTGATTTTGTATTGTAGAGCGCTGCGACGAATCGTGAAGGATTCTTTGATTGCTTGTTTGCCCTCCGTGGTATTAATAATAAAATCATTTTGATTGCTTTTGATCATATCGACAATATGTTGGCTGCCTTCCCGTCATTTGTTGACGTGTGTGCATTGAACGCCGGCTTCATTGAGTGCGCGGGCGGTGCCTTTGGTTGCGACTAATTCAAAACCTTGTGCGTGTAATTGTTTGCCAATTTCAATTGCGGCCGACTTATCTGCGTCACGCACACTGATAAATACGCGTCCTACTTTTATTGGCGGCATATTGGCTGCGAGTTGTGCTTTGGCGAATGCTGCGGTGAAGGTTTTGCCTACGCCCATGACTTCGCCGGTGGATTTCATTTCAGGGCCTAGAATGGGATCGGTGCCGGAGAATCTATCAAATGGGAATACGGGCGCTTTTACCGAGAAATATGGCATTATTTTCATCTTGCCCAAGCCTTGGGTTTTTAAATCTTGTCCTAACATGCATTTTGCGGCGATTTTTGCTAGCGGCAAGCCGATGGTTTTTGATACGAAAGGCGTTGTGCGTGATGCGCGCGGATTGACTTCCAAAATATAAATTTTGTCATTTTGGATCGCGAATTGTGCGTTGATTAATCCGATCACATTTAAACTTAACGCTAAGCGCGTCATTTGTTCAATAATATCAGTTTGCAAAGCTTGGCTTAAGCGATGCGGCGGCAATGAGCAGGATGAATCGCCTGAGTGCACGCCCGCTTGTTCAATATGCTCCATAATGCCGCCGATGAAAACATGCTCACCATCACAAATCGCATCGACGTCAATTTCAATCGCGTTGTCTAAAAATTTATCGAGTAATACTGGGGAATCATTTGATACAGAAACGGCTTGAGTTAAATATTCTTTAAGTTCATTCACGTTGTAAACCATTTCCATTGCGCGGCCGCCTAATACGTAGGATGGGCGCACCATCAGTGGGTAACCAATGGTTTCTGCGGCTTTTAAACCTTGTTCAACGGTGGTGACGGTTTGATTCGGGGATTGCAATAATTTTAATTGCTCGACGAGTTGTCTGAAGCGCTCTCGGTCTTCTGCGGCGTCGATGGCATCGGGGGATGTGCCAATGATTGGCACGCCTGCGGCTTCTAGTGCGCGGGCAAGTTTTAATGGGGTTTGTCCGCCATATTGTACGATCACGCCTTTTGGTTTTTCTAGGCGGACAATTTCTAATACATCTTCTAGTGTGACCGGTTCAAAA
>CAZPAA010000025.1:0-5216 GCA_964584425.1 uncultured Gammaproteobacteria bacterium
AAACGCTGTGACCGTTGATTTCGGTGACAAGGCGGGAAATCCCGGTTCAAATTTCAATTAGAGATTAAAACCTGGATTGCCACGCTGCGCTCGCAATGACGGAGTGTGCATCTTCCTACTGTGTCTTGCCCCCACAGTTTATGCGCAACCGGCATATGATATTCCGCCTGATATTTCTTTTAGTGATGGCATGTTTTTCGACTGGACACCCACCCCACACCCCGGTGTCTGTCAGGGGAATTATACACTGCCCGTATTTGACCCAAACTTCCCTGAAAATGAAACCGCTATTAACGCTGATGAAGTATTCTTAACTCAAAGCGGCATTTCAGTTTTTTTAGGTCATGTGATGCTCACTGAAAAAGATACCCGACTCTACTCAGAAAAAATCTTCGTCACACGTAATAGTGAAGGCGAAGTCACTACAATTGATTCACCCGGCCCCATCTTGCTTGAACAACCCGAGTTTCGTATTGCGGGCGAAAATGCCAACATGATCCCCCACGGACAAACCACCATTAACACTGCGCAATACCGCTATTATCCAGAGCATGCGCGTGGGAAGGCCTCGAGGGCGGAATATACAAAAGACAAACCTATTTTATTATATCACGCTGACTACACGACCTGTAGTCCAGACAGTAATGTATGGCGACTACAAGGCAGCAAAGTTCGGCTTAATCAAGAAACAGGCCGTGGTGAAGTATTTAATGGCGTACTCAAAGTACACGATATCCCGGTATTTTATAGTCCTTATTTAAATTTCCCAATTGATGATCGCCGTCAAAGCGGTTTTTTAATGCCCGCTTTTGGCAGTGAAACCGACAGCGGCATTATTGTTTCAACCCCCTATTATTTTAATTTAGCGCCGAATTATGACGCAACTTTTATTCCCATTTATTACAGTGAACGCGGCTTTCAATACGGTGGCCTCGCGCGTTATTTAGATGAGTATCACCAAACCCAGCTTTATGGCACTTATTTAAATCATGACCAACAATTCTTTGAATTCCAACAACAACAACGTGAGAACCCGACTTACCCCGATCCGAATGATCCGCGATTAACCGGTGTAACGCAGGTCGATGATAACCGCTGGAATTTTGCATTCACCCACGCGGGGGCTTACGGTAAAAATTGGGATACGATTTTAGATTACAATAAAGCCTCTGATGATAATTATTTTGTGGATTTAGGCACGGAAATTTATAATCGCGATGATCGTGAACTCTTGCAACGCGCGCAAGTCAATTATGTGGATGAAATTTATTCCGCCAGCGCATTGGTGCAAAATTATCAAATATTGCAACCTTTTGATAATGATTTGTACACCATTCCTTATCAAATTTTGCCACATTTAGAATTAGATGTGATCCCCGATAGAACCTTTTGGAATTCAGCCGCTGCGATGAATGCACAATTTACTTATTTTGATCATATTGAAGATCCTACATTAAATGATGAGATCCCAACCATAGGTTCACGTGCACATATCAATCCTTTGGTGCAATTACCCATCAGGCGATCCTATGGTTATTTATTACCTTCCGTAGAATTTCGTTACACCCAATATGATTTGGCGCTCTCGCCGATGGATGCTGCAATCGAAGATAATGACAATATCAGTAGAGCACTGCCGACATTTTATTTAGACGGCGGTTTAGTATTTGATCGCGACACAACGTTTATGCGCAAAAATTTCCTGCAAACCTTAGAGCCTAGATTTTTTTATTTATACACGCCGTATGATAATCAAAATGATATTCCCTTATTCGATACGAGTTTATACGATTTTAATACTGACCAATTGTTTCGCACCAATCGTTTTAACGGTTTAGATCGGATCGCTGATGCAAATCAAATCACCGGCGCAGTGTCTACACGTTTTTATGAAAAAGAAACGGGAATCGAGCGCTTTCAAGCAACCATCGGTCAGATTTTATATTTTCAAGACAGAGATGTTTTATTGTGTGATGTTGAAATCGATCCCTATTGCTTCCCATATGAAAATTTAGGTAACGACAGTACCGTTTCGCCACTGGTTGCCGATGCGCGTTATCAATTCAATCTGAACTGGTACAGCACCCTGGCGTTACGTTATGATCCAACCCCGGCAGAAAGTGATGTATTCCGCTTTCTATTCCATTACGATGCCCCATCGGGCGGCATTTTACACTTCGGCCTCCACTACGATGAAAACGGCAACGATCTGACCGGGCCACCTCCTGGTACCTCAGAGGCCCAATTGCTACAAACCGACACCGGCATCATTTGGCCCCTCGACCCCCAATGGACCGTCCAGGGCCGCTGGTACTACGACATTCACAACCAATTTACCGTCGAGGCCTATGGCGGTCTAGAATACGAAAGCTGCTGCTGGGCCATCCAAGCCGGCGCCAGACGCTATTTATTAGGCAGCAACGAAGTCATCACGCAGCGCCAATACGACTATCAATTGTTTCTCCAATTCATTTTCAAAGGCCTAGCCGGGGTTGGGGTGAGCCCCGGAAGCTTGCTGGTGGATAGTATTCCGGGATATAATGACAAGTTTAATGATGGGAATTTTTAGATTAGGTATATAACCAGGGGATGTGATCGTCTATTGGGGGGTTGGGGGGCATTTTGTCCTCATGGCTATCGCAAAATCGGCCAAAATGCCCCCCAACCCCCCAATAGACGATGCTTTTATCCGGATATCCCCTCATCCGCCCTACGGGCACCTTCTCCCTGGGGGAGAAGGATCTCTATGGTTAACCACGAGGAATAACAACTGAGATCCTTCTCCCCCCAGGGAGAAGGTGCCCGTAGAGCGGATGAGGGGATATCAAGATAAATTGCAAAACTCTTCCCACTGAGAATGTTCCAAACGGACGGGAGCTTTGATAAGAGTTTTGCCGCCATCTACAACAACGAGGCCAAAATGACAAAAAAGATCATAATTATACTGCTGCTCATCACGAGCCTACCTTTATTCGCCTCAACCCTAGATCGCATCCGCGCCACCGTCAACGACGACATCATCACCCAAAGTGAACTCGACGAACGCATCAGCGGCGCGAAAAAACAACTGAGCGCCGTTGGTGTCGCAGCGCCAGAAGAAAAAGCATTAACCGAGCAAGTTCTAAATCGCTTGGTTGAAGAACGTCTCATCTTGCAACAAGCCCAAACCATGGGCATGCAAGTCGACGACAGCGCGCTTAATAAAGCGCTGATTTCCATCGCAAAAAACAATAATACTGATCTGGCTGGATTTCGCCGCATGCTAGAAGCCGATGGTTATGATTACATCGAATTTCGTGAACAGATCCGCAAAGACATGTTGATCAATCAAGTTCAGCAACAGCGCGTGGGTTACAACATCATGGTCAGTGATGAAGAAATTACGCGCCTAGTGGGCGAACTGCAGCAACGTGATACGCCTCATACGCAATATCGAGTCGGACATATTTTAATTGCATTGCCACGTAATCCATCGTCAGAACAAGTGCAAGCCGCACAAGCCAAAGCACGTGAAGCCATTAAAGCATTAGAAAAGTCCTCTGATTTTGCTCAAGTCGCGTTAAAATATTCCGACAGTTCTACGGTGTTAAAGCAAGCCGATTTAGGCTGGAGAACGCTCGCTCAATTACCCAGTTTAATTGCACCCATTGTCCCGAGAATGAACGTTAATCAAATATCAGAACCGCTGCGCAATAACAGCGGCATTCACGTCATTCAACTACTAGAAAAACGCCAACAAGTATTACAATCTGCACAGCAAAATATCCAACGCGAGCAAGCGCGTGAATATTTATACCAACAAAAATTACAAGAAGCGATGCAAGCGTGGATCACGCAATTACGTGATGGTGCACACGTTGATGTGAAGACCTAATGATTCCTGTCATTGCAATCACTCCAGGCGAGAGCGCTGGCATTGGGCCTGATTTGGTGATTGCATTAGCGCAGCAGACTTGGCCGTGTCAATTAGTGGCCATTGCAGATCCTGATTTATTATTGTCGCGTGCACGGTTATTAAATTTGCCACTCAAGCTTGTCGAATTCACTCCCCTTGATAAAAAAATCCATCAAGCGGGTCAGCTGTTTATTCTGCCCGAACAAATAAATGAAACTGCAATTTGCGGACAACTGAATGCGCACAATGCCGATTATGTATTACGTACTTTAACCACAGCAACACGAGGCTGCTTAAATCATACATTTGATGCACTCGTCACCGGACCGGTGCATAAGGGAATTATTAATGACGCAGGCATTGCTTTTAGCGGTCACACCGAATTTTTAGCCGATTTATGTCAAGTGAAACAAGTGGTGATGTTATTGGCGAGCGAACACTTACGCGTTGCGCTCGTGACTACGCATTTACCACTGCGCAAAGTCAGCGATGCCATTACTCTTGATAAAATAAATCAAATTGTTCCAATTTTGTCTCAAGGTTTAAACCAGTTTTTTCAAATTAAAGCGCCGCATATTTTTGTTGCAGGATTAAATCCGCATGCGGGAGAATCAGGACATTTGGGAAATGAAGAAATAGATATTATTATTCCAGCGCTGCAACATTTGCGCGCGAAGGGTTACCATCTGACGGGGCCCTTACCTGCTGATACGATGTTCTCCCCCAATAATCTAAAAACTGCCGATGCATTTTTATGCATGTATCATGATCAAGGTTTGGCGGTATTAAAATATGCATCATTTGGCAAGGCCGCGAATATGACATTGGGTCTGCCATTTTTACGCACCTCAGTTGATCATGGCACTGCACTTGATTTAGCCGGCACTGGACGTGCAAATCAAGATAGTTTTGCCTACGCACTAAAACAAGCCGTAGGGGCGCAACATGTAGCGCCCAAGTGTATCTAATGAAGAAATATTTGCCTTCCCGAAAATCATCCTCTTCTTTTGTTGCAGTGGAACACATCATACGTTCTGCCGCCCCAACACCTGGGCGCAGCATGCTGCGCCCCTACGAAGATGTGTGGCTGGCCAAAGTATAACGGTGCAACGATTGCGAAAAGTTTTTTAGCGCATCGATGCCGGTAGCTTCTGCTTCTTTACACCACATTTGTAGTGCTTCGAGTAGCTCTTTTTGACTCGCCGTTGTTTGATCCCAAATCGCTTGGAAGCGATTGCGGAATTCATACACCACTTGCAAAGTTTGACTGTGACTTAACGCTTCAGCCAAACGCTGTTTTGAGTTCGCCTCCACTAAACTT
>CAZPAA010000025.1:5226-13173 GCA_964584425.1 uncultured Gammaproteobacteria bacterium
TCAACAATTGCATAATTTTACGGCTGAAATGACGCTCCTTCGAAAACACGGGCGTGATCACATCTTTGGCATAATGCGCCATCACTTCAAAGCGATTTAAAAATATCGCCTTAACCGTATCAAGATCAATTTGGTCTTTGCTTAATAACAAATGCGGTGTCGGTGGAATACGCTTAGGCTTGGCTAAATTCAGATAAGATAATAATTTAATGTATAACCAACCCAAATCAAACTCAAACCAACGCACAGATAGTTTCGCGGAAGTACCATAAGTGTGGTGGTTATTATGTAATTCTTCGCCACACAGAAAAATCCCAAATGGCACTACATTGGTGGAAGCATCTTTACATTCAAAATTCCGATATCCCCAAAAGTGGCCAATACCGTTTACAACACCAGCCGCCGCCATCGGCGACCACATCATTTGAAATGCCCAAATCGCAATGCCCGGCACACCAAACAAAACCGCATAAACTACAAATAAGCCCGCAATCCCAGCCATATCATGCGGGGTGTACACATTGCGCTCCAACCAATCATCCGGGGTACCTGAGCCAAAACGCTCTAGGGTTTCAGGGTTTTTACTCTCAACGCCATACAATTCTGCACCAAACCAAAAGACTTGCTTAATGCCGTAAACATGTGGGCTATGTGGATCTTGAGGCGTTTCACAGTAGGCATGGTGTTTACGATGCACGGCTACCCACCGCTTGGTGACTAAGCTCGTGGTCAACCACAGCCAAAAGCGGCAAAAATGGCTGACTATGGGATGCAAATCAAGGGCACGGTGCGCCTGGGAACGGTGTAGGAATAAGGTAATTGAGGCAGTAGTAATATGGGTTAAAATCAAGGCAGCGACTATATAACCCCACCATGGCAAATCCAATAGCCCGTAGAACATAGACCACCCCTCATTTTATGAAAATGTAGACCATATTAACATAAGTTTATAAGAATTCCCATTAAAGGCTAATGGTATTGACAATGTATGTACTTAATGCCATAATTTTTAAATCATGTCCAAAGAACATCCTAAATTAGATCATTATGAGCAAGAGATAGAAGATCACTATGAATCTTCTTTGCCCGCTAAAAATCAAAAAAAACTGATAGAATCGTTGGTCAGCGCAGCAAAACAACACACGCAGGATAAAAAGCCGATTACCATCAGAGTAGCCATTCATGACATTGAAGCGATTAAATTAAAAGCCTCAAAATGTGGATTACCCTACCAAAGCTATATCAATATGCTCATTCATAAAGATGCGACCAGCTTGTAAAAGATAAACCGATGAAGTTTAATTACAGTCACGAAAAAAATGCAATGCTTTCTTCTGAAAGAGGCGTTGGCTTTGATGAAGTTATCCAAGCCATTCTAGAAGGGAATATCCTAGAAATTAAAGACCATCATAACCCTAAACAATATCCAAACCAAAAAGTCTTATATGTTCGTATACTAAAAGAAGTTTTTGCGGTACCATTTGTAATCGAGTCTAATGGGGATTTCTTTTTAAAAACTTTATACCCCAGTCGAAAGGCAAGAAAAGCTTTACTCAACGATATATTAAAGAAATGAAAACCGGCATCTTTCCAGGCACATTTGACCCTATCACCCGCGGGCACAGCGATTTAGTTGCGCGTGCTGGGCAATTATTTGAAAAAGTGATCATTGCGGTGGCAGAAAGTCCTGGGAAAAAACCGGTGTTATCACAGAATGTTCGGGTGCAATTGGCCATTGAGGCTACCAAACACTTAAAACACGTCGAAGTCATAGGCTTTAACGGTCTTTTGATTGATTTTGCACGCGCGCAAAAAGCGCATGCGATTATTCGCAGCCTGCGCAGCACTGCGGATTTTGAGCATGAATCGCAGCTGGCTTATATGAATCAAGCGCTAGATCCCAATATTCAAACTATTTTTTTAACGCCCAGCGCGCAATTTGCGTTTATTTCATCCAGCCTCGTGCGCGAAGTTGCAAGCCTAGGCGGAGATGTGTCTTCTTTTGTACATGAAAGTGCAGTCACTGCATTAAAAAAATTATGGCATTAAAAATTACCACTCAATGTATCAATTGCGATATTTGCGAGCCTGAATGTCCGAATGAGGCCATTTACATGGGCGATAGCATTTATGAAATCGACCCCAATAAATGCACCGAATGCGTTGGGCATTTTAACGAACCACAATGTCAGGAAGTATGTCCGGTGGAATGTATTATTCTTGATGAGGAACACGTCGAGAGTAAGGGAGCTTTGTTTGAAAAGTTTAAGCAATTAAACCCCAAGATAATCCCCCTTTGAAAAAGGGGGTGCCCGCGTCTAGCGGGGGATTTGAGATGGCTGTTTATACATAAAGATCTCAAATCCCCCCTATCCCCCCTTTTCAAAGGGGGATCTGGCATGCGAGTTGTAAGCCCTGTTGATAATACTCCTGGCTTCGTACATTATCTTGCATCTTGGCAAATAAATCACCTAATAATAAATACCCTTCCGGTGAAGGTGAGATCAAAACACTTTTTTGCAAATATTCTTTGGCTTGGCCCCAGATCTCCAATTGATAATATAATCGACCTAAAGTAATTAATAATATGGGATCTTCTGAATGTGTTTTTAACCAAGATTGCGCGGTTTTTAATTGTTTGTCTTTATCCTGCGGCATAATTAAACCGTAAAAGCGCACAAGACGCGAATCATATTGATGTTTAATACTTTGCTTTAATAAATTTTCAGCACTTTCATGTTCGCCTCTTGAAATTAAATAGGGAATATATTGTAATAATAACTCTGCATTCAACGCCCATTTTTTGGGTAAATCTTGCCAGAATTTTTCTACTGAATCATTCCCCATGGTTTTGGCTTTAATGAATAATGCAACATAAGCTTGCTCGCTTAAACGAGATATTTCATCTTCCGTGATTAATTTATGTTTTTTCAAATTGGGTAATAAATCTAATAATTCTTGCCATGCTTTTAATTCAATTAAAACTGATTTTAATAACGATAAAATCGTAACATGATCGGGCGCCATGATGATTAATCTTTGCAGGGATGCTAAACATTGCTCATATTGACCTTGCATATATTGCATGCGCGCTTGGGTGACGCCGATCGCAATTTGTGCATGACTATGATAGGAATGCGCCAATCTTAAATATTCATCCCGCTCAAATTCTTTACCTTGATATTGCGCGGCAATCGCAGCACCTAAGCAATTTAATAATGCAGTATGACGTTTATCAATATTTTTGCTAAGTAATTGTTCTGCATCCTTCCAGCGTCCTTCGGCTAACGCCAAAAAGCCGCGCACCGTGCGTCTTCTGACCCGCTCAAAACTTTTTTCTTTATACCACGCAGCGACATTTCTTGGCGTGAAATAAATACTTTTTAAAATGCGCCATAAAACGCCCAATACAACAAAAGTGATAATAAAAATCAAGATCCCTAACCACAGCGGCATATCAATCACATAATCTTGATAGACGATAAGTAAATAACCCGGATCGGCTTTTATTTTTAACTCGGCCCACACGCTAAATAAAAAAATCGCTTACACTATTAATAATTTTTCCAGTATAAGAGACAGTCCTGCTTTGGAATTTGATATCAAAGCGATGCCCAATCGAATTTTGGGACACAAACCACTACAGGATATTCAACTAAAATTTGCAATAATTTGATCACTTCCTCAACGCTTTGTTCTGGTGCAAAAAATTGTTGAAAGGCAATGGTTGCTTGCTGAATACTGGCTTTATATAGATCGGTTTGACCAATCACTGCGGCAATACTGGCGCGTTGTAATTCTACTCTTACGGTTTCTCTTAAGATCGTTGCATCAAATAACACGTAATCTATTGAGGTATTTCGCGGCTGAATACGGATCAAACTTTTTAATTCTAACCATGCGTTGTGTAAAGCGCCGCGCCAACCCGTGGTTTGTGTATTCGTGGCCGTGGTGGTTTGTCCTTGCGGGCGACGCAAAGGTAATACATTTATTTGCGCTTCAATTCCGGCTATCTTTTGCGTGATATCCATAATATGTGGTGTGGCAGCTGTTTCTAAATCTAGAATATCGGCGCTTAATGCTTCTTGTAGTGTCATCGGCGCACCATTCTCAATTAAGCGCTTTTGTGCCCATTTCATAATATGCATTGCAGTATTCACATCATGTAAAACAGATAATTGCAGATGCGCGATATTTAAATAGTAATAAATTTCTTCTATTGCAAAATTTTGTCCTTGTGGCTGGGGTAATTGTACGGGTGGAGTGATGGGTGCTGGGGTGATAATGTTCCCAACCTGCGCTTGATTGTGTATCACTGCGGTTTTGTTTGGCATCAAGGTATACACTCGCCATAATACCAAACCTACAATGACAATTAATAATAAAAAAACCCAGCGTGTTGCTTTCATATTAAATCACCTTTTATTGCATTGATCATTGATTGGTCATCCGCGCCCTTTGCTAAAATAATTTCACCTGTAAAACCTAAAGTGCGTGCTAGCTTTATTAATCGTTCGCTTATCACAACGAGCTTGCATGCTCCGTCATTGCGAGAATTTAATCCTCCGTCATTGCGAGCGTAGCGTGGCAATCCAGGTTCTAACAAACACTCTAAACTCTCGCCACTGGTTACCAATATATATTGAATCTCTTTTGCTATAATCGCGCGCTCTATTTCCTCTAAATTAATCGTATTTTTTTCTCGCCGATAGCACATTATCATTTTCGCATTGGGCCATACCTTTGTGGGCTTATCACCGCACCATACCATCACTTTATCTTTGGGTTGTATTTTATCAACCAGTATTTGTGATAACGCCGCTGCACCTAGATCCGTTTTTGGACAGAGCACTTCTTTAAAAGGATTTACGCAAAATGATGGCTCCCGTCCAAACGGGCTCCGGTCCTGCGGGGACTTCCCCATGCTCGCAAGCTGCGCGTGGGAAAGTCCCCTCCGGCCACCCGTTTGGATTGGGTTCAGTTGGGTTTTGCGTAAAGCCTTATTAAGATATTGGTTTAGTTCTTTTGCACTTCCTGGGCCTACGGCTGCAAAATTTAATTGGCTTAAGTCTAGGATAGACCAGGTCTTGGTGATCTGTGGCATGACGGATTGGACTGCGTGGCGGCTGACGAAAATGTGCCATTGGTAGGTGGTGAAGTGTTTGATGGCGTCTTGAACTTTTGGATCTTCTGATAAAAATTTGATTTTTAAAGTGGGGTAGTGCCAGACTTTAGCATTTATTTCCTCTAGTGCTGCAATTAAAGGCGCTGCCAACGTTTCTGGGCGCGTGACTAGCACGCCGAATTTAGCATGCATTTAAAATCCGTTGTGCGCCTTTTGCGATTAAGCGCTGTGCTAATTCTTCGCCTAATTGTGTGGCTGATTGGGGGGAGCCAAAGATTTCATCGCGGATAATTTCTGAGCCGTCGGGAGCGCCGACTAGGCCTTGTAGGTGGAGGTTGTCATTGATGAGGGTGGCTAAGCCTGCGATGGGGGTTTGGCAGGAGCCGCCTAAATAAGCGTGCATGGCGCGCTCTGCGCTGATGCAGATCCGTGCGTTTTCATTATCCAGGGGTTCACATAAAGTGCGCATGGATTCATCATTGCTGCGTGCTTGGATCACAATAACGCCTTGGCCGACGGCCGGTAAACATTGTTTTGGTGAAAAAACTTCGCTGATTTCCCCTAGAAATTGCAGGCGTTTTAGCCCTGCGCGTGCTAGGACGATGGCATCATATTCACCTTGGTGTAATTTTTTAATCCGCGTTGGTACATTGCCGCGTAACCACTGAAAGTCTAAATCGGGGCGTAGGGCCTTCAGCTGGCATTGCCTGCGTAAGCTCGACGTACCGACCACCGCGCCTTGGGGTAATTCGGCCAACGTCTGATGTTGGCGTGAGAGTAAAACATCGCTTGCGTCTTCACGCGGTAAAAAGGTGATGAGATCTAATCCTTGCGTTAACTTTGCCGGGACATCTTTTAAAGAGTGCACCGCTATATCAGCTTCTCCCTGCAATAAGGCGCTTTCCAGTTCTTTTAAAAATAAACCCTTCCCGCCAATTTTGGCTAAGGAAGAGGATAAATCTTTGTCGCCTTGAGTCAGCAGTTCGATTTTTTCACAAATAAGTTCAGGATGCTGACGTTTAAGCGCAGCAATCACAAAATCAGTTTGCCAAAGGGCGAGTTGACTATTACGGGTGGCGATACGAAGTTTCATAAAACGTAAAGTACATCACAAATAACCAATGATCAATTTAAACTTAATGTTTTAATTGTTGGACCGATAAAAATAGGCTAGGCTCACATTATGTTGAACTATGACCAAGAAATTGTAAGTTCTTGTTTTATAAGAATTATGTTGTTTTTTTTGATTTGACTTGGGATGATGAACTTGGTAGATTGATGAGTATGGGTCTGAAAACCAAATATTGAGAGATAATATGTCCGCCATAACCAGTCAGATAATCGCAGCAACTACAGTTTATGTTCCTAAAGCCATTGTGGTTACCGGAGAACATGCTGCACAGTTAGCTGATTTCTGTCTTAAGCACATCGATCAAATTAACAAAATCAACTCATTTGGTACGGCAACAAGTTCTCCTGTATTAGATGCCCTTAACACAGCTAATAACGTTAATGCGGCCATTGCACGAAGCAATCCGGAACGAGCCAAAGATGTAGGCATTCAAATGTTCGAGAAAGAAGTAAACACAGTTAATGCAAGACTTGAGGGTTCAGCGCCTCAACCTCGCAATGTTCCAACACCAGACCAAACTAACACAAATACACCTGCACTTAGATAGTTTACCGTCATTGCGAGCACAAAGTGCATCGTCATTGCGAGCACGAAGTGCGAAGCAATCCAGGCGAGATCTTTGACTTCACAACTTTTGTTTTTATAATATACATTTTACCTGGATTCCAACAAAGCTGCGCTCCTCGCAATGACGAGAAAAATTATGCAAACACTATCCCATGATTTCAAAACCGCGCGTGCGCTGACTCAAGATGAACAATTTGAGGATGCGATTCTTGCATATCAAAAAATTTTGCAGGCGGAGCCTACGCATATTCCTTCGCATTATAATTTAGGTTTATTGTTTGCTAAAATCGGCAAGCCTTCAATCGCACATGAACATTTTGAACAAGTCACAAAGCTTGCGCCCGATTATCCGCAAGGTTATTTTCAGTTTGCGCAAATATTATTGGTGGAAGCGCAGCCTTCATTTGCAATTAAGCAATTACAAATCGCCGTTGAATTAAATAGCGATTATTTGGATGCACAACATTTGCTCGCTTGCACATTGATGCAGCAGGGGCAAGTTGAATTAGCCAAGCAACATTTTGAGTATATTTTGCAGCGTTATCCTGATTATGCCAATGCAAAATTAAATTTTGCGTTATTAAAATTGCAGCAAAAAGAAACAATCATGGCTCAGCAATTATTAGACGAAGCGTTATCGATTGATCCGACCTTAATTGAAGCGCATTATCATCGCGGTGTGATTGCGATGCAACAAGGCGATATAGAACATGCCATTTTAGAAATGCAAGAAACGTTGGACAGAAATGCCGATCATTTCGCCGCAAATTATAATTTAGCGATTTTATATAAAATGCAGAATCATTATAAACTTGCGGTTTTTTATTTGAAAAAGGCGCAAGCACTTAAGCCTGAGGATGAGAGCATTGCGTTTTTGTTAGCGTCTTTTTCACAAGAAAATACACCCGATGCTGCGCCACAAAATTTTGTACGAGAATTGTTTGATCATTATGCGCAAAATTATGATCAGCATATGGAAAAGACGCTACAATATAAAACGCCGCAGCAGTTGAGGGAATTATTTAATACAGCTGCGATTGAAAACTCCCATCAGGGTATGCTAGATAGTCCCCCTTTGGAAAAGGGGGGTAGGGGGGATTTAAAGATCTTTGTGTATAATCAA
>CAZPAA010000026.1:0-13078 GCA_964584425.1 uncultured Gammaproteobacteria bacterium
TAGGTATAACAGCATAAGTGCCAGAGTAATTATTGGAAACATTGTTATTGGATGGAGCAGGAGCCGATACATAACTTTCACTCTGAAGTTGCGTCAATAATGCTTGTGCCTCTATGGCTTCATCTATATCTACAGTTTCAGCATTTGAAAGAGCCGATACATAACTCTCTAAGCCATTGCACAGCGATATTCGCATTTTCTCAAGATTACCAAACTCTAGCGCCCAATCTATATTTTCATGTTGTACAGTTACTAATGCTGCTTGTGCGTCTCTAAATGCTATTAAATCTTGGTTAAGCTGTTGATTTTTCACAATATCTCCTATTGTTAGTATTAAAGTTTGTATTATAACCAATTTTTATTAAGGCCGCATTACCGAAAATGCGAATGGAAAAGGCATAAAAAAATCCCCTTTACAGGGGATTTTCGCTTTAAAACATGGATAAATACATACCCATCAAACTCGGAATGGCGATTAAATAAGGGCCAAAGTTTGCAGCGGTATCGTCTTTTTGTATGTCCGCTTTTTCCAATTTTTCTATCACAGATAATGATAACTTTAACTCTTCAGATTTTGCATCAAAATCTGCTACTTTTGCCCCAGATTCTAATTCGCTCTCTAAAAGGTCGGCTCTTAGGGCTAGTTCAGTTATAAGTGCTTGATTTACCACGATATCTCCTGTTTTTGTGTTGAATTAAGGATATTATATCTAATTATTATTCAGACTTATAACCAACTATAAAAATTTTTATCCCCCTTTGAAAAAGGGGGTGCCCGTCTTCGGGCGGGGGATTTGAGATGTTGTTTATAAACTCAGATCTTAAATCCCCCCTACCCCCCTTTTCCAAAGGGGGACTATCTAGCATGCACCGATTTATGCAACAACCCCCTTTTCCAAAGGGGGATTAAAACATCTATAGCTTTCCTGCCCAAAATTTAGGTAAGATGAAGCTCTTTAAACAAGGATATCCCATGCCCATCAAACTCGGGGTCATTATGGACCCGATTGAATCGATTCATGTCGCCAAAGACAGCACGCTTGCGATGCTACTTGCCGCGAAAGCGCGCGGGTGGGAAATCTATTATATGCAGATGCAGGATATATTTTGTGTTGAAGGACAAGTGCATGCCAAAGTGAATCTGCTGGATGTATTTGACAACACCACACATTATTTTTCTAAAGGTGAAACCCAAACTTTAAATCTTGCCGATCTCAACGTTGTCTTAATGCGCGTTGACCCACCGGTTGAGCAAATGTATTGGTACACCACATTATTATTAGACTTAGTTGAAAAACAAGGCGTGTTAGTGGTGAATAAACCACAAAGCCTTCGCGATGTGAATGAAAAATTATTTATCAATTGGTTCCCCGAGTGTTGCCCGCCTACACTCGTCAGCAGTAATGCAACCATCATTCAAGATTTTATTCGCACCCATCAACACGTCATTTTAAAACCCTTACACGGCATGGGCGGCACTTCAATTTTTAAAATTGATCAAGGCGATCCAAACACCCACGTTATCATTGAAACTTTAACCGATTACGGAAAACGCTTATGTTGCGTGCAAAAATTTATTCCTGAAATTGCAAATGGCGATAAACGTATTTTAATCATAAACGGCGAACCTATTCCCTACGCGCTTGCACGCATTCCAAAACCCACAGATTTTCGCGGTAATTTAGCCGCAGGCGCCAGCAATGAAGGACGACCACTCACGCAGCGCGATAAAGAAATCTGCGCCATCGTAGGCCCAGTATTAAAACAAAAAGGTTTATTATTTGTCGGCATCGATGTGATCGGTGATTACCTGACGGAAATTAATGTCACCAGCCCTACGTGCATTCGCGAACTCGACAAATGGTTCGGGCTCAATATTGCCGATAAACTTTTAACTGTCATTGAAGGCAAATGATAATGGATCACAGTTTAACCAATCATCTTTTAATTGCCATGCCGCATCTGCAAGAAATGCCGTTTTATCGCAGCGTGATTTTTGTTGCCGAACATAACATCGGCGGCGCGATGGGACTTATCATCAATCAACCGACCGATCTCCCTTTCTCGAAAATTTTAGAGCAATTTGAATTAACCGGTGAAAATGAAGGATTAAAACGCAAAGTCTTACGCGGCGGCCCTCTCAAAAAAGAAAATGGATTTATTTTACATCACCCACAAGGTCATTGGCGCGCAACCGTCAATATCGGTGAAGACTTAGGCCTCACCACATCGCGCGATATTTTAGCTGCGATGGTCGCAACCGAAGGCCCACAAGATGCGCTTATTATTTTAGGCTGCGCCGGCTGGCTCCCCGGACAACTCGAAGAAGAAATGCGCAACAACATTTGGCTCAGTGTAAAAACCGATCCCTATATTTTATTCGATTGTCCGTATCATGATCGTTGGCACAAAGCCGCGGAATTAATTGGCGTAGATATCGACCGCCTAAGCTGCGCAGCCGGCCATGCCTAATTCATTCCAAAGCGGCATTTTTTTAGGCTTTGATTTTGGCATCAAACACATCGGCTACGCCATCGGCCAACAAACCACCCACAGCGCAACGCCCGGCGGCACCCTAGCAGCCCAAAACGGCACCCCCGATTGGAAGCAATTAGACCTCATCATCAAAGAATGGCAACCCGAAGCCCTAATCGTAGGCTGGCCCCTCAATATGGATGGCACCGTACAACCACTCACAGAAAAAGTCCAAAACTTTGCCAAACAATTAGAAACCCATTACCACCTACCTATTCATTTAGTGGATGAGCGTCTTACCACAAAAGAAGCCCGCGATCGCCTATTCACCAAAGGTGGCTACAAATCCCTCACCCCATCTCAAGTAAACGCCATGGCCGCTTCGATCATTTTGGAACATTGGTTAAATAGCGTATAATATAGAATTTTTTAAAGGGACTTTGGTAAGATCGTCCCCCTTTGAAAAGGGGGTGCCCCTTTAGGGGCGGGGGATTTGAGATGTTTGTTTATACCGCAGATCTTTAAATCCCCCCTAACCCCCCTTTCCAAAGGGGGGGACAACTACCGGGAGTCCGATACTAGAACAAATTAAGAGGCAAAAAACATGTCATCAACGCCATTAGTCAGCGTAGTCATGGGCTCCCACAGCGACTGGGAAACCTTACAAGAAGCAACCACCCTACTCGAGGGTTTACAAATCCCGTTCGAAGCACGCGTAATTTCAGCGCATCGCACGCCTGATTTATTATTTGAATTTGCCGAAAATGCCAAAGCCCGCGGCATCCAAGTGATTATTGCCGGCGCCGGTGGCGCAGCGCATTTACCTGGCATGATTGCTGCAAAAACGTCACTCCCCGTATTAGGCGTTCCCGTGCAATCCCACGCATTAAATGGCTTAGATTCGTTATTATCCATCGTACAAATGCCAGGCGGCATCCCTGTCGGCACGCTCGCCATCGGCAAAGCCGGCGCTAAAAATGCGGCCCTTTTAGCCGCAAGTATTTTAGCTTTGCAATCTCCAAAAATTGCTGAAAACTTGGATGCTTTTCGCGCCAAGCAAACGGAGCACGTTTTAAAAACCAGCCAAAACCCAGGCGAAAATTTATGAGCGTAGTTGGCATCATCGGCGCCGGACAACTCGCTCGCATGCTAAGCCTAGCCGCATACCCACTTGGTATTAAAACCCACTGCTTAAGTTTCACGGATGAAAATCCAGCCGCCCATGTCACAAAAGTCACACAATGCAATGAAAACGATCTCGATGCCATTGCGCGCTTTACTGAAGCAGTTGATGTCGTCACAATTGAAACTGAAAATATTCCGCTTGCGTTTGCAAAAAAAATTGCTGAAAAAAAACATTTATATCCTTTTGTCGATGTATTAGCCATTGCACAAGATCGTTTGCAAGAAAAGCAATTATTTCGCAGCTTAAATATTCAAACTGCGGATTTTTATGCGATAGATTCTTTGGAAGCATTAACTCACGCGACCCAACAATTAGGCTTTCCCTGCGTATTAAAAACGCGTTTTTATGGTTATGATGGTAAAGGTCAAACGATTATTAATTGTGAGAAAGATATTCAACAAGCTTGGCAGCAACTTGGAAATCATCAGTTAATTTTAGAATCGTTTATTCCATTCGAACAAGAAGTTTCACTCATCGCAGCGCGTAATGTAAAAGGGCAAATTGCATTTTACCCATTAACGCGCAATGAGCACCAGAACGGTATCCTTCGCATTTCGCAAGCACCATATAAACATCCTTTGGCTGATTTAGCTCACGCGCATGTGACACAATTACTTTCACAGTTAAATTATGTGGGTGTATTTACCGTTGAATTTTTTGTGCACAACAGTCAATTAATTGCGAATGAATGTGCACCGCGAGTGCATAATTCTGGACATTGGACAATTGAGGGTGCCGATACCAGTCAATTCGAACAACACATTCGCGCGGTGTGTGATTTACCTTTGGGTAGTACTAAGGCTAGAGGATTTAGCTTAATGCACAATTGCATTGGCAGTATGCCGCTCATCGAAAAGATCTTGAACATTCCTGGTGCGCATTATCACACGTATGAAAAAACCCCGCGGGTAGGACGCAAGGTTGGGCATATTACCTTGTGTGGGGAGAATAAGGTAGATCTTTTGGAGTGGGCGAAGAAAATTTAGTTTTTGATGAGGCAAAACTCTTATCGGGCGTACCGTCCAAACGAGTGACATGGGGGCATTTTAAAAAGTTGGCTACCGCAAAGCCTAACGCAAAACTTTTGAAAATGCCCCCATGTCACTCGTTTGGCTCGTTTACGAGGTGAGAGTTTTGCACTTTTATTTTAAGTTTTAAAAGGAAACGTTTTATCCGGATAGTTTTATCCGGATAAAAGTATCGTCTATTGGAGGCTGGGGGGCTTTTTCAAAAGTTTTGCGTTAGGCTTTGCGGTAGCCAACTTTTGAAAAAGCTCCCCAGCCTCCAATAGACGATCGCATTAAGCTACTCCTAAATTTTAATCTCTAATATTGGTGATAAGTCACGCATGCAACCATTTCAAATCACCAGAGTCTAAACTATTAACCAACCTGGGTAACACCAGGCCTAGCGATCGATTGAGATCGCGCAGCCCTGGATATCTCACGATATCTAGGGTTTTTTATTCCCCCATCAACCAATCAAATACTTTTTGCCGTAATTCATCGATCCCGATTTTCTGCGTCGCGGAAAATAATTGTAAACTTACCATATCGTACCCATCCAAAGTCAATTTTACTTGTTTCAACGTATTTTGCGCTTGCATACGACTTAATTTATCGCATTTATTGAGCACCACATGCGCGGGTAATCCACTTTGTAATAACCAATCTAGCATTGCTTGATCTAATCCTTGAAATGGATGGCGAATGTCCATAATTAAAATAAGTCCTGCCAAACATTCCCGTTCACGCAAATAATGATCAATCAGTTGATGCCATTGTTTGATAACATCGAGTGGTGCTTTAGCAAAGCCATATCCCGGTAAATCTACAAGTTTCAATGACGGCGGATTTAGCGTAAAAATATTGATCGCCTGCGTGCGCCCCGGCGTTCGACTCGTGCGTGCCAAACTTTTTTGCTGCACCAATGCATTCAGCGTACTCGACTTCCCAACATTCGATCGCCCCAAAAAAGCCACTTCCCGCCCAACTGGCACCGGCAACCCTTTGAGGTTCACCACAGTTTTCAAAAATTGGGCATTGGAAAATAATGTATGCATAAACCACACACTCCTTAATATAACGTATCCAACAAGCTATCATCATACGGCCGTAACGCTTCACCCTGCGTGATGCGTGAAATTAAATCGGGATTTGCAAGTAACATTCGGCCGATCGCGATTAAATCAAATTCTTTATGTTGAATGCGATTTTGCGCTTCTTGTAAAGAATAACCGCCGCAAGCGATTAAATGATTTTTGTAATGGGCGCGCATAAATGCGGTCATGGTTTGGTTATTTAATTCTGCAAATATATCGGCGTCGGAAAAATTTCCAGTATGCACATAAGCGATGGGCAAATGATTTAATGCAGATAATAAAAATTCAAACACGGGGCCATCGCGCATATCGCCTTCAATTTGATTTAAATACGCACCGGGAGAAAAACGAATGCCGGTTTTTTCGTAGCCAATGGTGTCACCCACTGCATTCACCACTTCTAAAGGAAATCGCGCCATATTTTCTGGATTGCCGCCATAGGCATCTGTACGATGATTGGTATGATAATGCAAAAATTGATCGATTAAATAACCATTCGCACCATGAATTTCTACGCCATCAAATCCAGCATTCATCGCATTTTGCGCAGCTTTTGCATAATATTCGATGATCTGTTTTATTTCATCTAACAAAGCTTCTCGCGATAAACCAAATTGTAAATTTTCAGATCGAAACACGCGCCCACTCATCATTGTTTGTGATGGCGCAAGCGGTAACTGGCCTTTTAAATAATGAGGATGTGATACACGCCCTAAATGCCAAATTTGTAAAAATATTTTTCCATCGCGCTCATGCACGGCGTCTGTCACGGCTTTCCAGCCATCGATATGTTTTTGCGTGTAAATGCCTGGGACATTTTTAAAGCCAATGGTCGTTTCATGGATAATAGTGCCTTCGGTAATAATCAGTCCCACATCGGCGCGACGTGCATAATACGCCACCATTTGCGCATTCGGCGAGAGATTATCATTGGCCATATCCCGCGTCATCGGCGCCATAATAATTTTATTTTTTAACCCTATTTTTTCATTTAACTTGAAGGGTTGTAACAGTGTATCAAACGTAAGCATGATGCTCTCCAAATATTTAAAGTACTGCGAAACTGTCGACAAATGTTAGAACTCATTTTCAAAAATCTTTTTGATGCCCTCTCTCCAAGGCAATGCAAGCACATGATCAAATTTTTTAGCGTAAGGATCCTTCGATAAACATAGCGCTTCTACATTATCTGTATCCGCAGTTAACTTTTTAAAATAAGTTAACCCATTCGGTTGAATGTTATCGGTGCTTTTAATTTCAATAAACAATGTAGTTTTCCCTGGTCTTTCAATTATCAAATCAACTTCCACATCATTTACAGTTCTTAAATAACTCAACCGATATTGTTTCCTAAAATAAGAGGATAAACATACAATTTCATTAATAATGAAATGTTCAAATGCATTACCATATGCATGCGTACCTGGAGTTAATGGAATCTCTAATTGTCTTGCTAGTGCGCGTGTTAATCCCGTATCCATAAAATAAAATTTTGGTTTGCCACTGATTTGTTTTCTAACGGAATGATGATAGGGCTCTAAAAAATATCCAATTAAAGTATCTTCCAAAATTTCAAAATAGGCTTTTGCAGTTTTATCATCGATACCTACTTCTCTTGCGATATTCGTGAAATTAACAATTTTTCCGTTACTTTGTGCAGCCACTTCCAAAAATTTCCTAAATGGCGATAATGTTTTGATAAACTGCTCTTCCCAAATTTCTTCTTTTAGATAAGTATGCGCATAGGCCATGAGTAATTCACGTCTATCTACATCGGTAGAAAACTGCATGATTTCAGGCAAGGTGCCGAAATTTAAGGCAAGATCTAGATCAAAATCTTTATCAAGTTCAAGAAAACTTAAGGGAAATAAATGATACACAAATGCGCGTCCCGCTAATAAATTGGCGCCGCCTCGTTTTAATTTGCGTGCGCTTGATCCCGTTAATATAAAGTGTTTATTTTTATCTTTCATCAAACGTTGGACAACATCGAGTAGTTTTGGAACTTTTTGGATTTCATCAATTGCGACGTGGGTGATTTCAGCGGGTAGGGCACTGACCCTATCCCATAATGCTTCAGGGTTGATTGAAAAATTTTCTGCTGTTTGGGTATTTAACAGATCCAGCATCAACGTATTTTCATGGGGAAACTGTTGTTCTATCAATGTGCTCTTACCTGTATTGCGAGCGCCAAATAAGAAAAAGCTCCGATTTTTAGGTAATTTAATTAACCTAGAATACATTTAATGATCCTCTCGTGAGTGTGATACAAGACGTAAATTTTAATTATACTCCGGAAATCGGCCGTATACAATGAACATAAACAGGATTTCCGGAGACTTATCCGGAAAACAGCATAGATTCACGGAGTTTTATCCGGAAAACGCCATTGGGTATCAAGTTGAATTTACCATAAAAATTCAGTATTATAACAAGTTAGGTTCATATTGGGGGTAAGGTCATGAAAGAAAAGCCAACGGGTACTATAGCCTCTATCGTAAGCTACCTAAGTCATGGTTACATTAAAAAACCCGTAAAAAAGCCCGATCCCAGTCCCCTTTCTCCTTATCAGCCCACGATTGAAGAGCTGCAAGGCCAAGTTCGGTATTATCAAGACAAATTAAAACAAATAAGCGACTATCCAGAATTAAAAAAGCTCTGTGAAACCAACACAAAGATTATAAGCTTTATTCAGCAACTACCTGAAATCGTTACAGAATCAAACCAAACAGACGTTCGCCAGCAGCTGGTGGAGCTTAGTGATCTCCTGGTTACTGAACGGATTGCTGCGGCAAGCAAAGAAGATCCAAAACTGAGCCTTTTGAGTTTAGTTTACATCGCTGAGTTGTCCGATAGCGCTATTAAAAAACTCCAAGCCCTACCCGATCTAAACTACCTGCAAATCAATGGCACCGCGCTAGTCGGCTTGCCGCCTTCTTTTGCAAGTTTGAAGCTCAAAAGCGTACACCTTAACTTTAATCACTTTTCTGAAGACTCTAATTACCTTGATATTCTTGCTCAGTTCAAAGAAAATCAGAGGCAGGCAACAGAGTGCCTTTCATTCCAACATATCAGCCTAAAAACATCTACTCGCCCTTCTCTAGAGCTTGCATAATAAAGTTAATCATATTAAATACATAGCCAATTTATGCCTACTGTTTGCCTCGGATCATTGGGTTGCATATCAGTTATTTTTATCGCTAAAATAGCTTATGATTACTACCATAGCGCAAGCCTGTGCCGTTATAGAGGCATGGCATCGAGAAACCACCCGCCAACTTGAGCGTCTAATAAAAGACTCAGGCCCTGCAAAAGCCATGGCCAAGAAGCGAGATGATTTTGCCCTTCTTTTATCTATGTTAAAAGCCATAGAACATAATCCTAGGCTAGAGCGCGTTACATTATCTTCGCTACAGGGACATACTGAGACAGATATCAGAAATTTATTTTCATTTCCAAATGCTGATCCGCAGGCAGATCAATTACACATTCGTGTCGCACAATTCAAAGATAAACTGACGGACATAGTTACTGAAATTAGAGCAAGACATTATTACATTACCATCCACTTATTTGATCGCAGTATTTTATATTTACTTAATAGAATGAGCGCGGTTATCACTCAAATTGAATTCATCACTACTGAAATTCAAAAGGGAATGCAAAAACCGATTAATAATGCTAACGACAGAAAAGCATTCGCAATAAAAGTACTGAAATATTTACGTGGAAATTTATACCCACCGCTTCGATCGTTTTATTTATTAAAAAATGATTTGGATTTTTATGCCCTTTCTCATGATTGGGACCGCGCGCCTATTATCGAAATAGAAGCGATGTTAAAAGGAATTTTTGATGCCATCTGCGAAGGAAAGCGGTCAATTTTACTCGATGCGAATGATGAGCTTGATAAGACTAAAGCGCATCAATCTTATTCTGTTAAAGAAGTTTATGACAATATCATCACGCAAATGCCCACATTAAACTCACGCAGACAAGCCACGGTAAAAGAAATTTTAGCGGTTCTAAATGATATTACATTTTCTCGCAATACCTTCAGCATTCCTTCAAATAATAATACCGAAAGCTTGCAAGCAAGACTCATTAAATATGCCGTCGAAGAATGTGACGGTGAATTACTACTTCCACTGTCACAAATGTATGATCCCAATGTGGCTAATGATGATGGAGGATTGTGTAATGGCTATTCGAATAGTTTCATTTTTCAACTGGCAGTAGGGACAGGATTTTTTAGCCTTGTTAATAAAATGGGGCCTGTGATTCCGTTAGACAATACGAATACTTCGTTTCATTTTTATAGTTCAAGTATGCGCGAAGTCAATCTACAAAATAATTCTGATTACAGTATACATCATCAGCCTTTCGCATCGCTTGATACCATTCGTGATTATTACGGGATGAATAGCATGCCTCCCGTAACACGAAAATTTGGCGGAAAAAAAACATCTGTCGCACAAATGAAAACTCAGCTTGAGGATGAGCTAAAAAATTATAATGATGCTTTCTTAAAACTAGGCTTTTGGGAAAAAGGAGAAAAAGTTGGACATGCAATTTCCATTTGTCGACTCGACAAAAATGGTCCGATTCATTTTATGGATAATAATAATTTTTATATCCGTTTTAAATCGCTTACTGGGTTTTTAAAATTTTATGATAGGTATGAGCAAGAATGTATTCCCCAAAATTTAGGAGGAATCAATTTAAAAACCTATTATACTGAGTATTTACGTCCAACAAATGCAAATGCGGCGTCATCAATTTCTGCCAGTGCCTCTTCATCGTCAAGTGCTGCAACGCTTCATCCAATGCGAAATATGGATATAAATTCCAACAACAACAATAATAGACTTTCATATCCACCCAGCGACCCACCTCTATCACGACCACTACGAACCCCCACTGTGGTTGATCCCAATGATGGTGCAGGGATAGGAGGATTCACTGGAGAAAAATTTACTATCAATTAACTCTTTTTGAGCACATCCAAAATAAATTCAGTTTTTGCTTCTGTGTATTTTTCGCGATTAAATCGATATTTTTCAGATAATTCTATTTTTAAATTTGCATAAGCTTTTGCGGTTTCTGGATGAGTCAGTAAATAATCCCTAAATTTTATTTTTTCTTGCCAGTGTCTTGAAGTTATTTCATAAATATGGATATGAAATGTTCTTTTATCACCAAATGGGGGCATACCTTTTACGAAAAATAATCTTGTGGGGTCGGGATTTTCTGCCCAATAAACATAATCTAGCGATTTTAACGCGGGGATCGCGATTTTTTTAATGGCCTCTAAAGAATCCACTGCAATTTGAATATCAATGATGGGTTTTGAGATTACTCCAGGAATAGACGTACTGCCAACATGTTGTATATCTAGAATATGGGATGATGCAAGTAATGTGCGCAATTGGTTTATTTCAAGCACAGCGCGCTGCACCCAATTCGGATCATACTTTTCCAATTCAATCGCATCATTTTTATAAATTTCATAATGAAAAATTTCACGGCTGCGAAATTGTATGATTTTTTTATGTGACATTCCGACTTTTTCTAATACGCGCTGGGAAGCGATATTATCAAGCCAAGCGAGTGCAACTAATTTTTCTACCGGTAAATGTTGAAATCCCCAAGCAATTAAAGCACCCGCAAGCTCTGTCGCATAACCTTGCCCCCAATATTGCACTGCTAATCGATATGCCACTTCAATTTCATCTTCACTGTCATCAAAGCCTAGATGAAATAATCCCGCTTGGCCGATAAATTTACCACTCTTTTTTTCAAACACACTACAAAAACCAAAACCGTGTTTTTGCTGATAGTCCATTGCAATGTATAAAAATCTTTGGACTTCTTCTTTTGTTTGAATTTTTCCATTGCCGACATATCGCATCACGTTTGGATCTGATCTTAACCGTAACAAATCTTCAAAATCTGACTCTTGTGGCGCTTTTAAAATCAGGCGATCGGTTTCAAGGAAAATATTCATTAATTTTTAAAAAACTCTTCTTGTGTAAAAAAATCAATAGGATTGATCAGCAAAATATTATCTTTTGTAAATGCTTGTTTTAAATCACCCACGATTTGTACTATTTTGTTTGGTTTTAAAATTTCTGCATAATATTTTAAAGAGCGTGATACGGTTGTATCGGATAATTTAACTTCAATTAACAATTCGACTTTACCATTTATTTGCACTACAAAATCAACTTCTCTGCCTTCTTTATCACGAAGATAATTTAGCTGACATTTGTGCCCCTGATAATCCTCTAAGAAATGTAATTTCTTTAACAAAGTCGTTGCAACTAAATTCTCTAAACGCGCACCCTCATCATTTGCAACATCCGCATTATCATAAAAATACACTTTAGGCGGTTTAATGAGGCTGCGTGCAATTTTTGTCGTGTACGGATAAATTGCAAAGACTAAATACATCCGCTCTAGTAATGCCAGCCAATGCTTCGCTGTTTGCGGTGCAATTTCTAAATCTCGTGCAATATTCGATACAGTGATAAGACTACCCACTCGTTCTTTTAAACTATCAGCCATCAATGATAATAATGAAATATGACGAATGGGTTCTAAATCTCGAACATCTTCGCGCAGAATACGATCGAATCGCTCTCGTCGCCACCGTCGTGCTTCGCGCTCATCATTAAGAATAAAAGGCTCAGGAAATCCGCCCACGGTGAGCAAGCGTTGATAAGCATCCTTCGCTGAAATATCTGCAGGAAATTCATCCAGGGTGAAGGGATGCAGCCGCCAATAGTGGTAACGCCCCACTAAAGAATCCCCACCTTTTTTATAAATATCTAAACGTGCACTGCCTGCCACTAAATATTGCTGATTTGCAGGCCGGGAATCATAAACGCCTTTGACCCATTGTTTCCATCGAAGGTACTTGTGTACTTCATCAAAAATAATCAAGGGGGCGTTAGCGCGCCATTGTTTTTGAATTATGGCTTTTCTATCTTCATCTACATCCCAGTTAAAATATTGACCTTGTGCATATTTCCCTGTCAATAAGCTTTTAGCCAGCGTAGTTTTACCCACTTGCCTTGGACCACCTAGGAATACCATTTTTTGGGCCAAATCTTGTTGAATAAATGCGCTAATATACCGCTCCACTTCGAACTCCTGACTATTTTTAACTGCACCTTAAAATGGACGTGACTAAATGTAACTATAGTTTAAAATGGTCGGGCTTACAAGATAACATCCACATCCACGCAATTAATAGCACCCAAATCATCCCCGCGATTGCAATGGGCCACAGCGTGTTATTGTAAAATAATCCT
>CAZPAA010000027.1:0-12743 GCA_964584425.1 uncultured Gammaproteobacteria bacterium
TTGTTGCATAAATCGGGATCCTCTAGTCAGTCCCCCTTTGTAAAGGGGGTGCCCGTTAGGGCGGGGGATTTTGCGATGTCTGATTATACACAAAGATCCTTAAATCCCCCCTACCCCCCTTTTCCAAAGGGGGACTGACTAGAGGATCCCGATTTATGCAACAACCCCCTTTTTCAAAGGGGGATCAACAGTCGTTGCACGTAACGAGCTAATACGTCCACTTCTAAATTTAATTCATCACCCACGTGTTTTGTTTTTAATGTGGTGTGTTCAAAGGTGTGAGGAATAATATTCACGGTGAATTCATTTGTGGTCACTGTGTTTACCGTTAAACTGATGCCTTCTAGTGTGACGGAACCTTTTGCGGCGATTAGGTTTGCTAGATCTTTTGGCATGCTCATGCGTAGGACGCGGGATTGGCCTTGGATGCGGATGTCGTTGATTCGGCTTAAGCCGTCGACGTGGCCGCTGACCCAATGGCCGCCTAAACGATCACTGGCTTTGATGCTACGTTCTAAATTAACATAATCATTCACATTTACTTTTTTAAGTGCGCTACAGCGTAGGGTTTCTTGTGAGACGTCGAAGCTGAGTTCTTTGTTATGGTGTTTGGTTAGAGTTAAACATACGCCGTTGATGGCGATGCTCTCGCCTAATTCGAGATCGGTAAAATCAGCACGAATCGTGAAACGTAAGTCTGTACTGATGTGTTCTTTTTTAATTAATTGACCTAAATTGGTGATGATACCTGTAAACATATTATTTTTTTACCTTCACAATATAATATTGATCAACGCCCATCGTTAGATGCTGTTTAATTTCTAAATCTATGGCTTGTGATAACTGCGTCACGCTTGGCAATGTACATAAACCACGTGCGGCATCGCCCATGAGTTTTGGAGCGACGAATAAATGCCATTCATCGACTAAGTTTTCTTGTAAAAATGCGCCGTTTAAAATGCTGCCGGCTTCGACTAATACTTCGTTTATTTTTTTTTCGGCTAGGTGTTTGAGTACGGCATGTAAATCTACTGATTTATTTTTTTTCCGTATCACATAAACTTCTGCGCCTTTGTCTTTTAATGCGGCTATTTTTTGGGGATCTCCTTTGCAGGTATAAATCCAAACTTTTCCTGGTAAACTCAGTAATTTTGCATCCACCGGCATGCGTAATTGGCTATCTAAAATCACGCGGGTGGGTTGCTTGAAATAAGGATTTTTTAAAATCTCCTCATCTCGCACGGTTAAACTTGGGTTATCCATTAATACCGTATTGATACCAGTTAAAATTGCGCAACTTTGCGCGCGTAATTTTTGTACGCGTGCGCGTGAATCTACACCTGTAATCCATTGACTTTGGCCATTTTGCATAGCGGTGCGGCCATCTAAGCTCATTGCGGTTTTTAAGCGCACAAATGGGCGGCCCACTCGCATGCGCATAAAAAATCCTGGATTTAATGTCATCGCTTCCTCTTCACACAAGCCTGATTCCATTTCGGGATGATTTGTGACCTGCGGATTCGGATCAAGACTGCCTGTGATGACGCGACCTATGTTTGCTTTGATTAAAGCTTCACTACACGGTGGTGTTTTGCCATAATGGGTGCACGGTGCGAGCGTCACATAACAAGTTGCACCCTGCGCGCGTTCGCCAGCCTGCGCGAGTGCATTAATTTCAGCGTGGGGTCCACCCGGGAATTCATGCCACCCTTCACCGATTTTTTCGCCGTTTTTGACCAGCACACAACCAACGCGCGGATTTTCACGCGTGGTATATAAACCATTCTTTGCGAGCTCTATCGCACGTTTCATCCATGCAATGTCAGCATCACTAACCATTTAATTTTCCTGCAGGCTCGCAATTTCACGTTGAAACGCATGCACATCTTCAAAACTACGATACACCGAAGCAAAACGCACATACGCCACTTGATCAATATTTTTTAATTCTTGCATCACCCATTCGCCAATCAGTAGCGATTGCACTTCACGCTCGCCTGAACCTTGTAATTTTTTACGAATGCGAGAAATGGCTTTTTCGACTTGTTCTGATCCAATCGGGCGTTTTTCCAGTGCACGTAAAAATCCACGGCGTAATTTTTCTTCATCAAATGGGGCGCGTGAGCCATCGCGTTTGATAATACGTGGCAACGTTAATTCAGCGGTTTCATAGCTGGTAAAGCGCTCAAAACATTGCACACATTCACGACGTCTGCGCACTTGCTCGCCATTATCCCCGACTAATCGAGAATCGATGACGCGTGTATCGGGGGCGCTGCAATAAATACAGTGCATAATATCCTCTCTTTATTTTGCGTAAACAGGGAATTGTTTACACAAGGTAATGACTCTTTGCTTAATTTGCTCAATCACTGTTTCATTCGTTAAATCCGCTAAAATATCGCAGATCCAATTGGCAATCTGTTTTGCATGTTCTTCTTTTAGCCCACGCGTTGTCATAGCAGGAGAACCAATACGAAGACCACTTGTAATAAACGGTGATGTTGGATCATTGGGCACAGAATTTTTATTCACAGTAATATACGCACGGCCCAAAGCACCTTCAGAATCTTTGCCCGTGATATTTTTATCGCGTAAATCCACTAAAAATAAATGATTATCCGTACCACCGGATACGACTTTATAACTGCGCTCAATAAATGTTTCTGCCATGACTTTGGCATTTTTTAGTACTTGTTGTTGGTACAGTTTAAATGCGGGATCGGCAGCTTCTTTAAATGCAACGGCTTTAGCTGCAATCACGTGCATCAAGGGTCCCCCTTGATTCCCAGGGAAAACCGCAGAATTTATTTTTTTCGCAACCTCGCCATTTTCACGACATAAAATAAGCCCGCCTCTGGGACCGCGTAAGGTTTTATGTGTGGTGGATGTGGTCACATCTGCAATCGGTACGGGATTGGGATACACGCCTGCAGCCGCAAGACCGGCAATATGCGCCATATCCACCATAAAATAAGCACCCACACTGTCTGCAATCTCACGGAAAATTTGCCAATCAATCACGCGCGAATAAGCAGAAAATCCAGCCACAATCAGCTTAGGTTTATGCTTTTGCGCAAGTAAACGCACATTGTCATAATTGATCTGCTCGGTTTTAGGATCCAGTTCATAACTGACAAAATGATAAAGCTTCCCGGAGAAATTCACCGGCGAACCGTGGGTTAAATGTCCGCCGTGCGCAAGACTCATACCCAGAACCGTATCACCGGGCTCTAACAAAGCTAAATAGACTGCGGCATTGGCTTGAGAGCCTGAATGCGGCTGAACGTTTGCGAAACCTGCGTTAAATAACGCTTTAACACGCTCTATCGCCAGATCTTCGGCCACATCTACAAATTCACAGCCGCCGTAATAGCGTTTATGCGGGTAACCTTCTGCATATTTGTTGGTTAATAAAGAACCTTGGGCTTCCAGCACGCGGGGGCTGGCATAGTTTTCTGAGGCGATAAGCTCGAGATGCTCCTCTTGGCGAGTGGCCTCATGTTCCATGGCCTTCCATAACTCGGGGTCAAAATCTTTGATGCGCATATTTGTAGGGTACATAATCACTCCTTGGATAAATAAAAATGACCCCTATTCTACCTGATTTCATTTCGGATGGCACAATTTGTAATAGACAAATAACTCAACTCATGTTAGTTTAGTAACCTTTTTAACCCGATTAGAAGAGAAATAGCATGCTGAAGCTTGTGCGTAATCCAATACCCCTCCTGAAATCATTGCGGAAAAAATGCAAAGAGAGAGTATTAAACTGTGACATTATTTAAGCCATATCTTGCGCCGGTAACAGCATTTGCGTCATTGATACGGGCGCGGTTTGTTCTTGGCGCCTAAATAAGCGATTATAACCTGTTGTGAGCATGTGGCTCATATGGGTATACACTCTTTCTCCAGTTGCTTTGATGGGCGCTCTATTCACATAGGCTACACTCAATATGCCCAGCATCAATCCCGCAACAGCGCCCCTATAATCATTTGGATTTCGGGCTTCTTCTTCACTCACACTGTAATCAAAGTAATCATAATCAGAATGTTTCCCTAAACCAAATGTAATGGCCTGCTGCAGCGCTTCTCCTAGCAAGGTGGTAAATGAAACCGTTGAACAAGTACTTAATAACAGGCTGATTCCATTTGTTTCTGGTTCTAATTCTTCATCGGGTGAAATAGGACTGATACCTGTACGGTATAAAAATTGTTCGACTGAATCCACTAAAACAAACGGTAAACTTCTTAAAACCGGCGAAAATAAGCATTGACCTTGATGCATCCAGCTGGCAGAAACAAATAATACTTCCATGACACTAAAGCCACTGGCCGTCAGGACACCCCCTATAAAGCCTGCGATCACAGGATAACCCGCATCATATCCTTGAATATGCGAGCCAATTAATGCAGCAACACCTCCGAGGGCAGGATAGGCAAGGGGGGGTAACATTCCAATGATGCAGGAGAGATCATGCATTTTTCCATAATTTACGCCCGCCAACGCTATAATCGTACCGCCCGTGAGACCAATGCTTAACCATTCTGATTTTTTTAAATAAGGCCCTGCTTTGTAGTCAAAATTTAATAAAACATCATTGCCACACCAAGGCGAAAACCCTGCGGCGCACACCACTAAGATCGTATTGGTTGCTAAATTTTTCTTATGCCTAAACTCTGTCAGATAATCGGAAACATATTGTGCGATGTCTCCCCTACTTTGGAGGCGCGTGGAGGGAACAACAATGTTTGTGCGATCTGCACGAGTCAGTCTTTGCCACATAAGAGGTTCCTATAACCAAAAGAACATCTTATCTTTCTAACAAAGGGAAGTCAACTTATTAGATCATTCTTAAGCACTTCATTAAGGTGCTGCGCCGGTGTCACCTGCATCCCCGCAAATTCGGTTTTCTTCATATTCGCCATCGGGACGATAGCGCGTTTAAAACCATGTTTTGCGGCTTCCTGTAAGCGATCAAGCCCGCCTTGCACGGGGCGAATTTCACCGGCGAGGCCAAGTTCGCCAAAAACGACTAAATCGGTGGGTAGGGGTTGATTACGTAGGCTGGAGAGTACGGATAAAATCACTGATAAATCGCTACCGGTTTCCAGGACGCGCACGCCGCCAACTGCATTGACGAATACGTCTTGATCGCCAGTGACAACGCCACAGTGCCGGCTTAAGATGGCCAGTAACATGGTGAGGCGATTGGGATCTAAGCCCACGCTTACGCGACGTGGATTGCCTAAATGCGAGGCATCGACCAGCGCTTGAATTTCCACCAGCATTGGGCGCGTGCCTTCCCAGGTCACTAAAATACTGCTGCCAGAAACGGCTTTTTCATGACGGGAGAGAAAAATCGCGCTGGGGTTTGAGACTTCTTTTAAGCCTTTATCACTCATCGCAAAAATACCGAGTTCATTCACGGCGCCGAAACGATTTTTCACCGCACGCACCACGCGAAAGCGATTATCACGCTCGCCTTCAAAATATAAAACCGTATCGACCATATGTTCTAACACCCGCGGGCCGGCGAGCGCGCCCTCTTTTGTCACATGACCGACGAGAAATAATGTCGTATCGGTTTGTTTTGCATAATGCGTGAGTTTTGCCGCACTTTCTCGCACTTGTGATACCGAACCGGGTGCAGATTGCAACGTGTCAGTGTAAACCGTTTGGATAGAATCAATAACCACCAATTTTGCTTGTTCTTTATGCCTTATGTTTAAAATGGTTTCAAAATGCGTTTGCGCAAGTAGGCGAATTTCTTTGCGCGCTAAACCTAAACGATGCGCACGAGCGGAGACTTGCTGGAGTGATTCTTCGCCGGTGATGTATAACACGGGAAGATGTTTACTTAAATGGCTGACGGCTTGTAATAATACCGTGGATTTACCAATACCCGGATCGCCCCCCATTAACACGACAGAACCTGGAACTAAACCACCACCTAATACACGATCAAGCTCCGTTAACCCACTCGACGTGCGTTGATATTCTTCGACGTTCACATCGGTTAGATTTTTAACCAGCGCATTAATTTCCCCGCTCAATCCTTTTTGTCGCACCGTTTTACTCGGCATTGCCGTTTCAGTAAAACTATTCCACGCGCCGCAATCAGGACAGCAACCCAACCATTTAGGACTACTCGCACCGCAAGATTGACAAGTGTATTGAATTTTAGACATTTTTAACTCCCGGTGAGGCATCATAACAAAGTTAAAAAGTAAAAACCATGCTAGAATTAAGTATCCTGTTTTTGATTGAGATAAAATGAAATATTTAGATGTTTCCCCATTAGAAAAAGCGATTACGCAACTTGAAGAAAGCTTGCGTTATTATCATGCAGATATTGTACAGCAAGATCCCGGGCTTGTTTGCAGTTACGTGCAGCGACCATCCAGGCTTTTGGGTTTACTTATGAGCTCTCAGAAAAAATGCTAAAACGTTTTTTAGAAATGAGCGAACCCAATCCGCATGAAATCGATACCTTATCATTTACCGATCTCATCCGTATCGGCTCTGAAAAAGGCTTATTATTGTCAGATTTGCGCACTTGGAAAGTGTTTCGGCATGAGCGCAGTATTACCAGCCATAACCTTATCTAATGCTTCTAATGCCTCACCCAATAAGTCTGCAACGGATTTTTTTTCATTTTGAAATGCTTTTAAATTTGCTATGAGTGCATCACTCAATGCGCTAATCAATTGCTTTCTTCTTTCTTCGGGTAAACTGCCTGTTGATTCATGGGTTGTAATATTATCCGTCACAAATGTTTTGATTTCTTTTGCATAGTTTTCTGGGGTGCCGCCTTTAGGTATTGCATCTTTGATGGCAGTCAAAATGCCTCGAGATATGATTATTGCTGAAGATGTGCTTATTTTTACAGCCTCTTTGCTGCTGGCATTATTATTGTTATTATTTATCTCTTGATCTTGCACAAGTTTTTCTACGGTACGCGTGACCAAAATACCTTCATCTACAATAGAAACGGTCAGTCTAGGCAGTTTTGAAGCTTGCAATCGACCCAGTATTGCCTCACGCATTTCAAAAGGCACAGTGAAAATCACCTGACCTTTTGTCTTCTTCTGATTTTCCAATTGACTTAATAACGTTAAGTCAACCCGGTTTTGTGCAACGATGGTTTCAATGATCACATTTGGATCGTCATGCACAAAATCCGTAATATATTGCACATTTTCTAATGTAAGGGGGAAGCGAATTGAATATCGGATATTGCATTCCCTGGCCCACTTACCTGCATCGTCCATACGCCGCATTTGAGAGGGTGGTTTTTGATTCTGCGCTTTATCCGATGAAGTTATCAAAGATTCTACACGGAAAAGTATCCCCGAAAAAGTCTCTATGCTCGCTGCTAAACTGTTATTGTTATTTGCCAGATGATGCCCCAATCCGTATCCTGCGTTAATTTGTTTAAGCCTAAATTCATAAGCTTCAGTATAATGATCATTTATTGCGGTACATCCCGACAGTTTATTGCAATCTAATTGCCCCACAAAACCCTCTTTAACTCTTTCATATTGTTCATAACCAAATCTGATTTCGACGGTGAATTGATCCGGCTTTTTGACATTAAATATCTCTTTATCGAGTGCATTTTCTAAATGTGAAATTTGCATCGACACCATGGTCGGCAATAGGAGGTCAACACTTTCCTCATCTAGTTGATGAAATGTGATGTTAAAGCTTGTTGTTTGTGGATTATAAGTAATTTGATGGCGCTTTGCGATTGCAGAAAAAATTGCGCTGTATTGCGGGAATACTTTTTCTTCTAGACGTTTTTTTTCGCCTTTTAAATACTCTTCATATAATTTTCTTATGTAAGGCTGTTCTTTTAATTCCGCTTCTGACTTAATATTAATGATAGTCCTAATGTTCCGAATATCCGTGCCCGTCCCCAAATTATGCGCTCCAGAAAATTTCCAGATTTTAGCCTGTTCATCAACAACACTACACAGCTGCCCAGCATCATGATTCCTCACCTCCAAACTTTCCAAAGTCGTTATGCCATATTGGCTGGTCATCTCTAGCATATCGGCTTTTGTTAATTGCTCATAAGGTTTGGCCAGGGCGTAGGTTACGCTAATCTGATCTTTTTCTTCCGTCCAAGTCTCTTGAAAGCGGCCGTCTTCATTGATATGGGCTAATATGTAACCTACGTAATCTCTAACCATATGATTTTCCTATAAATTTAATAGTGACTCGCAATTAAAAAATTAGCGTATCATATTTTATTTAAATTTGGAAGTCAGTTTTCCTTATATAATTGGGCGCTGGATGACGGCATTCACAAAACATGGGAGAATAAACCCTTAACTCGGAGCTTGCATGTTAACCATTTTCGAAATTTTATTTTTTGGGATCTTATTGGGTTGGGGCGCTGCTATTCCCGTTGGGCCGATCACCTTAGAAATTATTCGGCGGAATTTGAAATTTGGCACTCCAGTTGGATTGTTTTTTGGTTTTGGTGCGTGTACCGCGGATTTGTTGTATTTGGTGTTATTGTCTGTCGGTGCGTTATCGCTGCTCACGCATCCGCTTATATTAAAAATTGTCGGATTCATTGGCGCGTTGGTGCTGATTTATTTTGGCGTTAGCGCATTACGCGCAAAGCCGAGTGAAAAAACGGGAATTGCAATTGGCAACGCTTCGCTATTCAAACAATATTGCGCGGGATTATTGCTGACTTTGTCGAATCCCATGACGATTTTATTTTGGGCATCAATCAGCAGCCAGGTGGTTATTTTATCCACCAAACACCCTTTTGCCGTCGTGTTTGCTGGATTGGGAGTAATCTTCGGCACAATCAGCTGGGTCATTACCGTCAACCTATTTACCCATATCACCAAACACAAAATCTCCGATAAAACCATTAATATACTTAATAAAATCGGCGGGATTATTTTGTTGGGATTTGCTGCGTTTAGCCTTTATTACAGTGTAACTTCTTAATCGCTTCCCACTCTTTATCGCTCACGGGTGTAACAGATAAACGATTGCCTTTTTGCAGTAATTGCATGTCTTTGAGTGCGGGAATGGTTCGCAACGTATGAAGCGTAATTTCATGCGCGAATTTTTCTTCTAATTTAAATTCAACGCCATACCAGCGTGGTTTTTTAGGATCGGAATCTGCGTCAAAATATTTTGACTTCGGATCAAACGCCGTTTCATCAACAACACCGGGTTTTGTAATACGAATAATGCCCACAATTCCCGGCACTTTACAACTGGAATGATAAAAAAAAGCCAAATCATCTTTTTGCATTTTATCGCGCATAAAATTTCGCGCTTGATAATTGCGCACGCCATCCCAAAATCCTACTTGACCTTTGGCACCTACCAAATCATCGATGCTATAAGTGCCAGGTTCAGATTTCATCAACCAAAAAGACATGGGGTTCTCCTTAAAATTACAGGTTTGATAACATAATTTATATAACATAATTTATGTGACATAAATTATGTTATATAAATTGCGTTGCGTTTTCCTGGTTAATCAATATGCATTCTGCTGCTTGAGGATAAGCGTTATAAAAATCATCCAATGCTACTTGATGTCTTTCTTGCATCTCCCCCCAAGTCACTTGAAATGGTCGAATCATTTTATTATCCAACACCACAAAATCAACTTCACTTCGATCCGATCGCCAATAATAAACTTTACCATAACGCTGTTTTAACCTAAGAAACACTAAAATTTCCAAATGTTTACCCAAATCTTGACCCTGGGGCGTAATCACTGCACGACGCAATCCCGGATCAATCGGATAAAATTTCTTATGTTGTGACATACGTTTTTTTTCTGAAAAAGCAAAAAACTGACACGTAAATAATAAATAAGCTTGCTCACACGCATTTAAATAAAGTTGAACCGTATCCACACTCAAATCCGCAACCGCAGCGATTTTACGATAACTCAGCTCAGATCCACAGGATTCAAACGCCATTTTTGTCACTTGTAAAAGCGTATCACTCGACCTAGCATGCACGCGTCGCAACACATCTCTTAACACAATATCCTGAAAATATTCTTGCAATAATTTTTCTGCGTCTTGATATAAAAGCGCTCTTGGAAATCCACCCGCCTTTAAATAATCTTGAATAGGATGTCCCGGATAGACTTGTAGATATTCCGCATAAGAAAAAGGATAAAGCTCCACTGAAATATGACGTCCGGTTAAGCTACTCGCCAATTCCCCGGATAAAAGCGCCGCATTAGATCCACTTAAAATAAAATAATTATTTTTCGGTCGCTCCAATTGGGTATGTAGCCATTTCTCCCAATCGCTTACATGCTGAATTTCATCAAAAAAGAAATAACAAGGTGCGTTTTGGCTACGTTCTTTAGCCAATTTTACAATGGCAGTGAGCAACTGATGATCTAAATGATTTAATAATCTTGGATCTTCAAAATTACAAAAATAACAATTTTGTAGGTCAAGACCATAATGCTGGGGTAATTGCGTGAGTAAGGTCGACTTCCCGCCTCTTCTGACCCCTTGGATCACAAAGGCAATATCTTGGGCCAATTGCTTGGGCAATAAGATATTTCTAGGCACAGTTTCTTGAGGAGGCTCAGTCCAAAAGCTCCAACTGTCTAAAATTTCTAATAATTCATTCATCTGTCAAGTTTACTAGACAGTTTATTTATTGTCAAGTTTACTCGACACCATATAAATGAGCCCATTAAAATCATCGGTGATCAGCAAAGACCCATCCGGTGGAATTAAAAAATCCACCGGACGCCCCCAGCCAATCTCGCCCTGTAAAAATCCGGTGACAAAAGGCTGCATTTGGGTAATGCGATTCCCCTCAAGGGTTAACTGGATCACTTCATAACCCACTTTTTTACTGCGATTCCACGAACCGTGTAGCGCCACAAACATTTGATTTTGGTATTCGCTGGGGAATTGCTTGCCGGTGTAAAAGATTAAGCCAAGTGGCGCAACGTGGGCTTGTAATTTAAATACGGGTTTTTCAAAGGTGAGCCCTTTGATGCTCTGCTCGGTATAACCGGGTGCTAATGTATTATCGCCATACACATAAGGAAAACCAAAATCTAACCCGGCTTTATACGCGCGATTAATTTCATCTGGTGGCGTATCATCACCTAATAAATCTTGGCCATTATCCGTAAACCATAATTCTTTGGTTTGTGGATGAAAATCAAAACCCACACTATTACGGATCCCAATCGCGTAAGGCGTTAATTCTTTTCCATCTAAGCTCATGCGGGTAATGGTACCGAATAGGGGTTGTTTCTCGCGATAATTACAAGTATTACACGGCATGCCGATGGCAATATATAAATAATTATCCGGCCCCACATGAATCACCCGATAACCATGCCATTTGGGCGTAGGTAGCGATTCATTGAGAACAATCGGGGCAGGCATTTTATCCAAATGTTGGTCTACATTCGGATATTTTAAAATGCGATGAATTTCCGCCACATATAAATCACCTTGATGATAAGCAACACCATTAGGTTCATTTAACCCTGATAATAAGGTGATGGTGCGCATTTTTTCTTGTGAATTTTTGGGGGGAATCAGCGCGTAAACTTTACCCTCCCCGCGCGTGCCCACAAAAATAACGCCAGCATCGCTTTGTGCCATGGTGCGTGCGCCAGGTAATTGATCGGCAAAAATTTCAATCTGAAAACCTTTTGGGAGCACTAATTGTTCTAGAAAATTTTCCTTTGAGATGGACTGCGCAATACTTTGCTGCATAAAAATAATGCTTATCCATAAAAGAATTAAACTACGCATGCTTGTCTCCCAGGGTTTCCATCGATTTATGAAATTGATGATATAAGCGATGTAATACCGGTGCTAAAATAATACCCAATATAATGATAAACACTAAACCACTATATAAAGCATAAAACCCAGCAAACACTTTCCCGGCAAAAGTATGGAGCTGGTCAAGCGGCCCCATGCCAGAAAGAATCATCGCCGCATTCACAAAAGCATCCACCCAGGATAAGCCTTCATAAAAATGATAACCACACATCCCCATTCCTAAAGAAAAAGCAATGGCGCCTAAACCAATCATCAAATAACGCAAAACGCGCAAGAAAAATAATCGTAGTGGCAATAACGGTGCTTTATAATGTTCAAACATAGCTTTCCCTAGATTTTCTGTTAGAATTGAACAATTTTCTGAAAAAATCACTTTATGCGATTCGATTTAAATTAGCAACTTCCTTGAGAATAATAGGAGTTTTCATGACCTCTAAAACCACCAACGCCATTTCCCCCACCCGCGCGGAAGATTATGCGCAGTGGTATCAACAAGTCATCACTGCAGCAGATCTCGCGGAAAATGCGCCCGTGCGTGGTTGTATGGTGATTAAGCCGTGGGGTTATGCGATTTGGGAGCGGATCCAAGCTATTTTAGATGCGCGATTTAAAGCCCTTGGGCATGAAAATGCCTATTTTCCACTGCTGATTCCGATGAGCTATTTGGAAAAAGAAGCGCAGCACATTGAAGGTTTTGCGAAGGAATGTGCGGTAGTCACTCACACGCGTTTAGAGGCCGATGGTCAAGGCGGGTTAAAACCAAGCGGTGAATTAGAAGAGCCTTACATTATTCGCCCCACCAGTGAAACCGTGATTGGGACGCAATTTGCAAAGTGGATCCAGTCCTATCGCGATTTACCGGTGCTGATTAATCAATGGGCGAATGTCATGCGCTGGGAAATGCGTACGCGGAT